>JBEGRA010000001.1:0-9648 GCA_041180705.1 Pseudomonadota bacterium
CCACTCTGGATACTGCCCATGGCCCTTCCTGTCGATACCACGCACATCCCTTCATGGCGCCGCTGGCGTTGGGTGGTGTTTGCCGCTGCCGGGATCGCGGTGGTGCTTGCCTTGGGCTTGGTCTGGAAGTTTCTGGTGCCGCATTCAGGCCCCGAGCAGGACCCCGCCATCGTGGAGGCCACGGCACAAGCGCGCGCCTCACGTGAGGCGGGCATCGCCTTCGAGGAAAAGCTGCGCAAGAACCCGAACGACGGCGCAGTGCATTTGTCGGTGGCCAAGCTGTTGCTCGACCGCGGCGACCCGCGCAGTGCGGCCATCGAAGCGCAGAAGGCACTGAAGGCGGGCGTATCGCCGGGCGAGGCCCTGCCGGTGCGGGTGCAGGCGCTGATTCGCAGCGGCGATGCCAAGGCTGCGGGCACCGAGATGGCTGCGCTCCCCGACAACGCCGAAACGCGTCGCCTTCGCGGCGATTGGCAGTTGCTGCAAGGGGATTGGGTGGCGGCTCAGGCGGCCTATCGCAGCGCGCTGGCCAAGGATGCCGCCAATGTCGCCGCTTACATCGGGCTCGCCGAAGCTATGGAACACACCGGCGATGTCGCCGGCGCCAAGGCGCAGCTTGAGGCCGCGCTGAAGGCAGGCCCGAAGTCGCCCGAGGCACGCGTGGCTTTCGGTACCTGGCAACTCGTACATGCCAGCCCCGCGGTGGCGCGGACCACCTTGCGTGAGGCGGCTACGCTGGCCGGCGAGGCAGGCAAGCTGCAGCAGGCGGCGGCGGCGTGGATCGGCATTGCCGATATCGATTTCGCCGCTGGCAGCGTGAAGGCGGCCGATGTGGATGCCAGCGTATTGATGCGCTTGCTGCCAGGCGTGGAGGCCACGGAAATACGCCGTGCGCGTGCGGACTTGCTGCTTGGCAAGCCGGCCGCCGCGGAAGAGCGCCTGCGGCGTTTGCTCCGGCAGTCACCGGACAGCGCGGAGGCGCAACTGTATTTGGGCATCGCCAGCAAGGCGCTTGGCAAACCTGAGGCGGCCCGCATGTATCTGGCGGCCGCCGCAAATTCCGGGCGCACGGAGGTGCCGGCGCGTCGCATGCTCGGGCGCATGTTGCTGGCTGCCGGCCAGGCGGACGAAGCCGTGCGGCTCGTGAACGAAAGCGAAGGCAGTGCGGACAGTGATCTGCTGGCGCTGGGTGGCCGCGCCAGTCTTCTCACCGGCGATACGGACGCGGCGCTCGACTACTTCCGACGCAGCGTCGCAGCAGCGCCGCAGGATGTGCTGCGCCAACTGGACCTCGCCCGTGCTTACCTCAGCGCCGGCAAGGCACAGGAAGCACTTGGCGTGCTGGATGCGGTGAAAGTCCCGGCGGCCCAGGAGCCCGAACGCGTGGTGTTGCGTACCGCCGCGTTGGTGCAGGCGGGGCGCCGTGACGCTGCGGCAGCGGGACTGCAGGCGCTGGCTTCCAGCCGTCCGCAGGATGCGGATGCGCAGTGGCTGGTGGCGCGTGGCTACGTGCTGGCCGGCAATCCGGCTGCCGCGCATGCCGCCGTGCAGCGCGTGACGCAATTGTCGCCGCAGGACGCCGGGGCCTACACGGCGCTGGGCCTGCTGTCGCTGGCAACGCGCGACCTCGCGGCTGCCGGGCAGGCTCTGGACAAGGCGCTGCAACTGGACCCGAAAAAGGCGGAAGCGCTTTACGCACGCGCCAACCTTGCCGTGCTGCAGGACGATGCTGCTGGCGCCGAACGGTGGTTGGCGAAAGCCGCCGCCGCGGCTCCGAAGGCCTTGCCGCCGCGGGTGGGGTTGGTGCGTTTGGCCATGGCGCGTCGCGATGTCGCTGGCGCGGAAAAGCGCTTGAAGGAATTGCACGGCGTGGCGCCCCCGAATTCGGTTGGCGTCGAGATGCTGGACGCCGAATGGCTGGAGCTGAAGGGCGACCGCGGTGCGGCGCTTTCGGCGTGGCGCCAGTTGGCGGAAGCCAACCCGCGTTCTGCCGAGATACAGGCCCGGCTGGCCACGGCGCTGGTTCGCGCCGACAAACTCGTGGAAGCCAAGGCCCGCGTCAAGCAGGCCTTGGGCGCCGATGGCGCGAACGTCGCAGCACTCACGGCTGCCGGCGACGTGGCCATGCGAGGCGGTGATGCACGCGCCGCGAGCGAGTCTTACGGGCGCGCTCTGGCGCTTGCCCCAAGCCGCGACTTGGCGGTGCGGCAGTTTGCCGCCCTGCGCACGCAGCGTTCGCCACAGGCGGAACAGCCACTGCGCGACTGGCTGCAACGTCGCCCGACGGACATCACCGTGCGTCTTGCGCTGGCTAACAGTCTGGAGGAAGGTGGCAAGGTCACCGAAGCCATGGCGGAACTCCAACAGGTGTTGAAGACCAAGCCCGGTCACCCGGGTGCCTCCAACAACCTCGCCTGGCTGAAGCTGCAGGCGGGCGATGTCGCTGGCGCAGTAGCGCTCGGCAAGACGGCAGTGGACGCCGCTCCGCAGCAATTCGAGTTCGTGGACACTTACGCCACGGCTCTCGTCAAGGCCGGCCGCACGGCCGAGGCCAAGGCACTGCTGCAGAAGGGCCAGACAAGCCAGCCCGCCGACAAGCGCTACGGCGAGCGTCTCGCGGCGCTGGGGCTCCGCTAGCCGTCCGTCAGGCTGGCGCGCAAGCCTTCAATGCAGGAACCGTAAAGCGGTTGGAAGCCCAGCCGCTCCCGGAGGCGCTGCGTGTCCACGCGTCGGCCTTCCATCAGGAACGACCAACTGTCGGCACTGATTTGCTCTCGCGCCAGCGCATCCGGCAAGACGGTGGGCGCGGGCAGTCCCGCCAGTGCTGCCAGTTGTTGGAAATAGGCCGCCGTGCCGGTGTGGTCGCCATCGCCCACGTTGAACACGGCGTTCCCGGCTGCCGGATGCAGCAAGGCCAAGCGAAGGGCGGCGACCAGATCGTCCACATGGATGCGATTGCCCGGGCGCGCCAGCGCGGATTCGGGCAGCGGTTCGCCGTGGCGCAGTCGTTCGAGCGGCAGTCGGCCCGGGCCGTAAATGCCGGGAACCCGTAGCACAGTCCATTCCACTCCCGCCGCCGTGCAGTCGGCCTGCAGCGTTTGTTCCGCCGCGAGTCTTCGCTTTGCGCGGGGCGTAGCTGGGTGTGGTGCTGTGGTTTCGTCCACGGCTGCGCCACCGGCATCGCCGTACACGCCGGTCGTCGACACGTAGACCACGCGCTTCAGTTCAGTGGTGCTCGCCAGCAGTTCACGCAGGGCATGGTCCAGACGCGGGTCCTTCTCGCCGCTCGATGGCGGCGGCACCAAGTACGCCACGTGAGTCCAGTCGGGGGGCGCTGCGGTGGGCAGCGGTGCATGCGCGTCCAGGTTCCAGTCGTGCGAGCGCCAGGCCGTCACGGCGAAGTCTCGCCGGGCTTCCACCGAGTGCAGGAAGCGTTGACCGGTATAGCCGGCCCCCAGCAGCAGCAGTTTGGGTGTCCGTTCTGGCATCGGCTCTGGTGTCGGTTTTTGTCTCGGCTCGCCCACGGTTCACCTTGTCCAGTGCAAGCCATTCCCCGCGGCTCGTGCGGTTTACATTAGCATTGGCGCCCGCATGAACACGCCATCCGCCGCCACTGTCGTTTTCCATCCGCGAACCACGCCTTTGGCGCTGGCGCCCGGCGAGACCTTGCTTGACGCCGCGCAGCGCGCAGGCCTTCGCGTACCGCACAGCTGCCGCGGCGGCAATTGCGGCAGCTGCCGCATGACGCTGCTCGCGGGTGCCGTGGACTACCCGCGCTTTGCGCCGCACACGCCGCCCGGTCTCCTCGGCACCACGCCCGGGCTGGACCCTGGCGCGGTGGAAGTGTTGGCTTGCCAGGCCGTGCCGCACGGCGCGGTCGTGGTGGAGCCGCGCGAGCTGCGCCGCGCGGGTGAGGTGGAGGTGAAGAAGCTGCCTTGCCGCGTAGCCCGTTGCGAAGTGCTGTCGCCCGGTGTCGTGGGGCTTTGGCTGCGTCTGCCGGCTGCCGAGCCGCTGGAGTTTCATGCCGGGCAGTACGTGAACCTGTGGTTGGGCGACGGGCGCCAACGCAGCTTCTCCATTGCGGCACCGCCACATGCGGGTGTGCTGGTGGAAGTGCACGTGCGCGAATCACCCTCCATGGCGGCGAGTGGTGTTCTCGGCCAGTTGCGTGAAGGCAGCCTTCTCACCGTCGAGGGGCCCTTCGGCGCGTTGGGCAGCGAAGTGGATACCGCCGATGCGAATGGCGCGCCCGTGGTGCTGGTGGCCGGTGGCACTGGCTACGCGCCCATGCAGGCCCTGCTGTGGCAGTGGCTGGAGTCGGGCACCCAGCGACCGGTGCATTTGTATTGGGGTGTGCGTTCGGCGGAAGACCTCTACCGCGACGCCTGGCTGCGCGAGCGCGCAGCGCGCTTCACGCAGTTCCGCTACGTGCCCGTGTTGTCCGCCGCGGCGGAAAATGACGACGTGGGTCTGCGGCGCGGCTTCGTCCATGAGGCCGTGCGGGAAGATTGGTCGCAACTCGCGGCCGGCGGCAAGGCACCTGAAGTGATGGCTGCTGGCCCCACCGTGATGGTCGAGGCCTTGCGTGGTGCCATGGCGGAGTTGGCGACGGCAGGCTTGCCGGTGGGGCCGCTGACCTGCGACGCCTACGGCTGAGCGAAGCCTGCGGCCAGAGTCAAAGCCGGGCTAAGACTGCGCGGCCTGATGCTTCCGCCAGAACTCCAACGCGCCTAGAAGCCCTGCATCATCGGGCCTTTCCGCCACGACGACCTGGCCCTGGAAGCCCAGTTCCCGCACGCGTTGCGCGATGCGTCTGCTGCCGGCCAACCAAGTCACTGCAGCCAGGCAGGACGCATCCGGAAACAAGCGCAAGGTGTTGTCGAGCAGTTCGCTACTGGTGGCCGTCACCACGTGCAGAGCCCCGCTGGCAATGGCTTGCTCCGCCAGCGCCACTTGCTCTACCAATAGCGGTGTCGTGGGCGGCAGCACGCGGCGGTAAACATCCGCGTAATGCACGGTGGCGCCTCGCGCCTGCAGCGACTGCGCCAGATGTTCGCGGCCGCCCTCGCCGCGCATGATGAGAATGCGTTCGCCGGCCACGTGCTGCAGTTCGGGGGCGGCGAGCAGCGTTTCGCTGTCGTAGCTGCCGCCGGGGGGCAGCGCCACGGTGTGGCCAGCGGCTTCCAGCGCATCCGCAGTGGCCGGGCCGATGGCGAAAATCTCCGGCAGTTGCAGGCCACTGTCGCGGGCGGCATCCAGCAGAAAAGCGCCGTGCGCGACGGCATTGACGCTGACGAAGATGACGCGGCGGTAGTGGTCGAGTGGGCCGGCGGCGGCACGATGCCCGGCGACATGCCCCAGAGGTTCGATGGCGAGGGCCGGCAGGCGCCAGACGGTGGCACCGGCGGCGGCAAGCTGCCTGCACAGGGGCTCGGCTTGGGCGGCGGGGCGCGTTACCAGCACGCCCAGGCCGGCCAATGGCGAACCGGCTGGAGCTGGTGTGGGCGCGCCAGCCACGGGGCTTAGTGCTCCGCGGCCCGAGCCGCATCCAGCAAATCACCGGCGCCGGCGGCCAGCAACTTCTCTGCAACCGCAACGCCCAAGGCTTCGGCATCGGCGCGCGCTGCGCGGAGAGAACTTTCGTCGGTGCCCGTCAGCGTCAAAGTGCCGGAGTCTGCGACGCGGGTGGAGCCGTCTGCCGCACCCACGAGGCCCTGCAGGCGCAGGGTGGCGCCTTCCAGTACGGCATGCCCGGCCACCGGCGACTGGCAGCTGCCGGCGAGGCGTGCCGAGAAGGCGCGCTCCGTGGCGAGGCACAAGGCCGCCAGCGCGTCGTCGAGGCAAGCCACGGCGTCCAGCGTGAAGGCATCGTCGCTGCGGCATTCGATGCCGATGATGCCCTGCCCGACGGCGGGAACCAGCAGCGCTGGGCTGAGGTGCTCGGCAATGCGTGCCGAAAAGCCCAAGCGGTCGAGCCCGGCACAAGCCAGCAGGATGGCGTCGAACTCGTCGGCGTCGAGCTTGCCGAGGCGCGTGTTCACATTGCCGCGGAGCGGCGTGACCTGCAGGTCGGGCCGGAGGGCACGTACCTGACACTGACGACGCAGGCTGGCAGTGCCGAGCCTTGCACCAAGGGGCAGGTCTTCGAAACGCGCGTAGCGGTTGGAGACGAAAGCATCGCGCGCGTCCGCACGTTCGAGCGCGGCTGCCAGGCAAAGGCCTTCCGGCAGGTCCGCTGGCATGTCCTTCATGGAATGCACGGCGAGGTCCGCGCGGCCTTCCTGCAAGGCCACTTCCAGTTCCTTGATGAACAGGCCCTTGCCACCGACTTGGGCCAGCGTGCGGTCGAGAATCCGATCGCCCTGCGTCACCATCGGAAGCAACTCTACTTCGAGGCCAGGGTGGGCGGCCCGCAGACGGGCGGCGACGTGTTCGGCTTGCCAGAGCGCGAGAGCGCTGCGGCGGGTGGCAATGCGCAGGAGTTTCATGGGCCGCAGTTTCTCACAGGCCCCCCGCGAGGCCCAACCGACGCAATACCTCGGGTGCCAAACGTCGGCTTGCCTCCACCGTGAGTTCGCCGTGCCGCAGCGTGAGCGTCAAGCCACCATCGGCCGTGCGAGTGGCGCTGGCGATGGCGCCGGGAGCGACGAGCGCATTGCGATGCACGCGCAGAAAATGCGCCGCGTGCGTGGTCTCCAGTTCACGCAATGCAGTGTCCGTGAGGAATTCGCCTTGCGTGGTGTGGAGCGTCACGTATTTCTGCCCGGCGATGCAGGCCAACACTTCGCTTAATGGCACCAAATGCCATTGCACGCCTTGCGCGGTTTGTTGCCGAACCGTGAGGTGCCCGGGGGTAACGGGAGGGACGCGTTGGGCAAGCGTGGGGCGCTGTGCTCGTGCCAGCGCGGCTGCCAGTTTTTCCCGACGCACCGGCTTCAGGAGGTAGGCGCTGGCCGCCGTGTCGAAGGCCTCCAGGGCGTGTTGTTCGAAGGCCGTGATGAAAATGATGGCGGGCGGTATGGGCAATTCCGCCAGTTGGCGCGCGGCCTCCAGGCCATCCATGCCGGGCATGCGGACATCCAGCAGCACCACCTCCGGTGCCAGTTGGCCCGCCAGCACCAGCGCTTCGCGCCCGTTGCCGGCTTCCCCCACCACCTCTACGTCGGGAATGCCCGCGCACAGTTGGCGCAGACGCTCACGCGCGGGCGGTTCGTCGTCGACGAGCAGCAAGCGCAAGGGCTGCGCTGCCGGCATGTTTTCGGGCGGAACGTGCGGCATGGCTTCAGCCCTTGCCTGCTACGGGCCAAGCGAGCCGTGCGGTGAAGCCGTCGGTGTCCGCTACCGTGTGCAGACTGCCGAGCCCGCCGTACAGCAGCGACAAGCGCTCGCGGATGTTCGCCAGTGCTTCCTGATGACCGTGGTGCAAGGTGGCGGGCACGGGCATCGCGGTGTCGCTGTCGCCAGCGCCAACGTCGGCGTTGGAACCGTCCTCTGTCCCAGCATCGTTTCGCGGTAGCGGGTTGCTCACTTCGAGCCAGGCCATCGTTGCGCTGTTGCCGCCGGCAACGGTGATGCACCCACCTTCGGCCAGGCGCTCGATGCCGTGGTAAACGGCATTTTCCAGCAGTGGCTGGAGCATGAGCGGCGGCATGCGGATGTCCGGGTTCAGTTCGCTCAAGTTCCAGTTCACTCGCAGCCGCGGGCCCAAGCGTTCTTGTTCCAGACGCACGTAAGCTTCGGCCACTTCCACTTCCGTGCCTACGGTGGATGCACGGCGCTCGGCAGTCAGGCTGGCGCGGAACAGGTCGGCGAGATCTTCCACGGCGCCGGTTGCGCGTTCACCGCCGTTGCCCGCCAGGGCGGCGATGGTGTTCAGGCTGTTGAACAGGAAGTGCGGACGAATGCGGGCCTGCAGTGCTGCCACGCGAGCGCGACTTTCCGCTTCCACCTGCAGCCGCCATTGGTGTGCCACGTACAAGTAGCGCAGCAGCAAGCCGCCGGCGAGCCAGGCCAGCAGCACATTGCGCAGGATGAACGCCACGGGGTGAAGGTCCTCGCTGGCTTGAGCGCTCGCGGCGTCCCACATGCCCGGCAGGCCGCTGCCGGTGAGGTTTTGCAGGCTGATTTGGGCAACGGCCCAGGACACCAGTGCCGTGATGCCACCAAGAACGACCAGAGCTGCTGCGGTTTCCACGGCTGCGCCATGGGCGGGCAAGCGGCTGCGGCGCAAGGCGCACCAGCAGGCGGCGCTACCAAGGGCAATCCACAGCAGCAGCCAGCCGGTGGTGGCGAGGTCCGCCCAGAAGGCGATACCGACGCCCGGCGTGCGCCGGGCCAGCGTCAGGATGAAGGCCAGCAAGGCAGACGCCAGCACCAGCAGCAAAACGGAGCGCGGCAGGCAGAGGTCGGGCAGATAGCTGCCGCGGGGAGGGGCAGGTTGGCGGTCGGCACGCGGGGCCGACGGCTCACTCACGGAAGAGCGCATCCTTCAGCACGAACAGCGAGCTGATGTCGTCGTCCGCATGGCCTTGGGTGACCAGCTCCGCGTACTGCGCGAGCGTGGTGTCCACTACCGGCAACTGCACGCCATGGCGCGCAGCCATGGCCTGACAGATGCGCAGGTCCTTCGCGTGCAACTGCACGCGGAACCCGGCCGGGTAGCGGTTGGTGACCATGTTCGGCGCACGGTTCACGAAGTACCAGGAGGAACCAGCGCCCTTGCCGAGCGTATCGATGACTTCCGGCAACGGCAGCCCTTCGGCCTTCGCAAAGGCCATGGCTTCCGCCACGGCCTGGATGATGCCGGCGCACATGATCTGGTTGGTGGCCTTGGTGGCCTGCCCGAAGCCGGTGGGGCCGAGGTGCCGCACCGTGGCGCCCATGGCAGCCAGCGCGGGCTGTGCCTTGGCGAAGTTTTCCGGGGTGCCGCCCACCATGATGGCGAGGCGGGCATCGCGGGCGCCTTCGACGCCGCCGCTGACCGGGGCATCCAGGAAGCCTGCGCCGACGGTGGCCAGACGGCGTGCCGCTTCGCGCGCAGTGTCGGCAGAAACGGTTGAGCAGTCGACCACGACCAGACCGGCGTGTGCGCCCGGCAGCAGGGCATCGACGCAGGCGAGCACGTCTTCATCGGCCGAAACGCAGAGCACGACTACGTCGCAGGCAGCAGCCACTTCCGCCAGGGTGGCAGGCGCGGCGCAGCCGGTTTCGGCTGCCAGTGCCGTGGCGCGGGCGGTGGTGCGGTTCCATGCGGCGGCCAGCAGGCCGGCGCGGTGCAGGTTGCGCGCCATGTGCGCGCCCATGGCGCCCAAGCCGACGAACCCGGCGCGAAGGGAAGGAGTGGTATTCATGGGGCCTTGCAGGCGGCGTCCATCTCGCGCTTCGCGTTGATGCGCGCTTCGGAGAGTTCGGTGTCGGTGAGATATTGGCGTTCGTTGTTCGGGCCAGGCTTGAACAAGCGCTGCGCCTGAAGATACGTGTTGTAGCGCTCGCGCGTTTCGGCGCAACGGTCCGTTTGCACCTTCGCGAGGTCCTGCTGGACCTGTCGCGCCGTGGCGGCATCAGCGGGCGTGGCGGCGGCCGGAGCGGCGCCATTGGAGTTTTGTGCCGGTGGGGTTGGTGCCGGGCGAGTAGTTTGCGTGCGGTCCT
>JBEGRA010000002.1:0-3631 GCA_041180705.1 Pseudomonadota bacterium
TCGCGCAACTTCTTCGTGTCGTTCATGGCCGCGCTGGAAGTGGACCGCAACGCCGCTTGGTATTTCGGTGACGTGCAGCGTGACCGGCCCGACGACAGTCGCGTGGTGGTACTGCCGGAATACGTACCGGCCGCGGCTTTGGCTCGCGTGTTCCGCGTCGACAAGGCCCGCCTGCGGGAATTGAACCTGCCGCTGCTCTCGCCGGTTTGGGACGGGCAGCGTTATGTACCCGCCGGCTATGCGCTCCGCGTGCCCGCAGATGCCCGTCCGACGGCGGAAGCCCTGCATGACCTGCGGCCCGCCGAAAGATTCACCGGCCAAATGCGCTCGCAGTCCTACAAGGTCCGCCGCGGGGACACGCTGTCCGGCATCGCCAATCGCTTCGGGACCACCAAGCGCTGGCTGTTGGCGAACAACGGCTTGCGCAGCGCGCGCGAGGTGAAGCGCGGCGTGGTGCTGCGGCTGCCCGGCCTGGCGGCGGGGCCGCGCGCCAAGGGTGCGCACATGGCCTACGTGCCCCCTGCGGGCAACGTGTTTCTCGCGGGCTTGCCGGAGAAGGGCGAATCCGCCGCGGCCGTCGTGGTGGCGGCGGCGCAAGCCGAAGAGTCGGCGGCGGCGGCCGGCGAGGTCGTGGCGGATGCCGCCGACGAACTCGCCGAACCGGTGGTGGCGGCCGAAGCCAACGGCGCCGGTCCTGCCGTGCCGTCTGCCGAAGCCTCGGCGGCGCCTGCAGCACCCGCGGCACTACCCGCAGAAGTGGAGTTGCCCGCTGAAACGGCGGCTGCCACGGCGGAGCCCCTGACGGAAGCGGCAGCAGAGGAAGCGGGCCCGGGCCTGGTTCCCGGCGTCCAAGCCGCTGCCAGCGCCGACCCCGCGGATTATTCGGTCGCGGATGACCTCACCATCGCCGTGCTCGGTGCCGAAAATCTCGGGCAGCTGGCACGGTGGGCGGGCGTCGATGCCGCGCGGCTGCGCCAGTTGAACAAGCTGAAGCCACAGGCCGCGTTGGTGATGGGGCGTCGCCTCAAGTTGGAACTGCGCGGCGTCAGCGCTGCCGATTTCGAGCGCGAACGTACCGCTTGGCACCGCGCCCTGCAGGCGGCGTACTTCACGCAATACCGCATCGTCGGCACGGACCGGCACCGGATGCGGGTGGGCGAGAGTCTGTGGTCCCTGACGCGGCAGCACGGCGTGCCGGCCTGGCTGCTGCAGCAGTACAACCCTGACCTGGACTTCGGCACCATCAAGGTCGGCATGGAAATCGTGCTGCCCCGCGTATTGGCCAGCGGTGGAAATGGAGCGAACCCATGAACCCCTTGCGCACTGGTCTTTTCGTCACGGTCGGAGCCCTGCTGGCGGCCTGTGCCGCCACGCCTGGCTACGACGGCCCGGCCCGTGGTGCCGCGGAGGTCGCCGTGGTGTCGGCCAGCTTGCCGGTCACGGCCGGTGCGCCGGTGTCCGTGCAGTTGCGCAAGGCGGACAGCGCCATCATTCCCTTCGGGGTCTGGCGTGTGGAGTTGTTGCCGGGCAAGCACGAATTGCTGGTGGACTGCATCGTCCGCAACCCGCCCCGTACGAGCCGCCACAATCTTGTGGTCGAGGTGGAGGCGGGCGGCCGCTATCGTCTGGTTCCGGTGGTCGGAACGCCCCAGGAGGGCTGCACCACGGTCACGCTCGAGTGACCGGCCGCACGGAGCAGTCCGTATAATCCCGGGTATGCACCCTTCGTCCGGTCAGCTTCGCTTCCGGTGGGCGCCCAGCAAGCGTTGGGCGCCGTGGCTGTTGTTGGTCGCGGCGGCAGGCCTCGCGGGCGTGGCGCCCGCCCTCGCTTCGGCCCCGGAGCCCAGCAGCACGACTTTGCCCACCGAAAGCGGTGCCCTGCCGGTACCCCAGCCCTTGGAGGCTGCGGACTACGTGCTGGTGCGCAAGGGTGAAAGGCGGCTCTATCTGCTGCGCGAAGGGCGGGTGCTGCGCAGTTATCCGGTGCGTCTTGGTCTCAACCCCGAGGGGCACAAGCTGGAAGAGGGCGATTTCCGCACACCGGAAGGCGTCTACACGCTGGCAGCGCGCAACCCGCGCAGCAGCTATTTCCTGTCGCTGAAGGTGTCTTACCCTTCCTCCGAGGACCGCGAAGCGGCGCGACGTCGCGGAGTGCCTCCCGGCGGGAACATCATGATTCACGGTCTGCCGAACGTGCCGCGCAAGCCGCTCAGTTACTACCGCGACATCGACTGGACCAACGGCTGCATCGCCGTGAACAACGACGACATGCTGGAAATCTGGCTGCTCACCCGCAACAGTATCCCCGTGGAGATTCGCCCTTGACCATTCACACCACGTTGCACTTCCCCCGCACGCCGGAGGGCAGCGACTTCGTGGATGCCCGGGTGGCACCGAGTGGCGTACTCGAGCATCTCTCCCAGCAGGAAGTCGCCAAACTGCTGGATGCGGGGCAGGGTGGCCTGTACCCGCTGTTCCGCCGCTGCGCACTCGCGGTGTTGAACTGCGGCAGCGACAGCGACGATCCGCGTGAACTATTCGCGCGTCATTCCTCGTTCGACCTGCGCCTGATGCGCCAGCCTTGGGGCGTGAAGCTGGACCTCACGCATGCGCCGGCCAGCGCTTTCGTGGACGGACGCATGATTCGCGGCGTGCAGGAACACCTGTTCGCCGTGCTGCGCGACATCGTTTACACCAGCAACGAAATCACCTCCGGTGGCCGCTTCGACCTGGCGGACTCGCAGCACATCACCAATGCCGTGTTCTGCATCCTGCGCAATGCCGGGGCGCTGGAACATCGCGGCCGTCCGGACCTCGTCGTCTGCTGGGGCGGCCACAGCATCAGCCGCGAGGAATACGATTACTCGAAGCGGGTGGGTTACGAGCTGGGCTTGCGTGGGCTTTCCGTGTGTACCGGCTGCGGCCCGGGTGCCATGAAGGGCCCCATGAAGGGCGCGACGGTTGCCCACGCCAAGCAGCGCCTGAACCACGGGCGCTTCATCGGGCTGACGGAGCCGGGCATCGTCGCGGCGGAGCCGCCCAACCCCATCGTCAACGCCTTGGTCATCCTGCCGGACATCGAAAAGCGGTTGGAAGCTTTCGTGCGGCTGGGCCATGGCATCGTCGTCTTTCCCGGTGGCGTAGGCACTGCCGAAGAGATTCTCTATTTGCTCGGCATCCTGCTGGACCCGGCCAACGCCGACCAGCCTTTGCCGGTCGTGTTCACGGGGCCGGCCTCGGCGGCGGATTACTTCGCCCAGTT
Source organism: Pseudomonadota bacterium (assembly GCA_041180705.1). Taxonomy (GTDB): domain Bacteria; phylum Pseudomonadota; class Gammaproteobacteria; order Steroidobacterales; family Steroidobacteraceae; genus CAIOHZ01. The sequence continues at coordinate 3,263 of JBEGRA010000002.1, forward strand.
GCATGAATTCATCGGTCTCACGTTGGGCCCCGCGGCGCAGCAGCGTTATCGCATCATCATCGACGACGAAGCGGAGGTGGCGCGTGTCATGAACGCGGGTCTCGACCGCGTTCGCGCGCACCGTCGCCAGCACAGCGATTCCTACCAGTTCAATTGGCTGCTGAATATTCCGCCGGCGTTCCAGTTGCCGTTCGTGGCGGATCACGCCGGCGTGGCGGGACTCGAGCTGGGCTTCGACCAGCCGCTGCACGAACGCGCCGCGAACTTGCGGCGCATGTTCTCGGCCATCGTGTCGGGCAACGTGCGCGAGCAGGGGATGCGGGCCATCGCCGAGCACGGCCCGTTCGAGGTGCATAGCGACCCGGCGCT
>JBEGRA010000003.1:0-15248 GCA_041180705.1 Pseudomonadota bacterium
CCGTTCGTCTCCGCCATCACCTTCGTCAGCGCCGCAGTCAGCGTCGTCTTGCCGTGGTCAACGTGACCAATCGTGCCGACGTTCACGTGCGGCTTGCTGCGGTTGAATTTTTCCTTGGACATTGCTGCTTCCTCGAATGGGGGTTGGATGGGATATGAAACGTATGATTGGACTTGCTGGAAACCGGATCAGGAGTTCCGCTGCAGGAGAACCTGCGAAACGTTGGCGGGCACTTCCTGGTACTTCGCGAACTCCATGGTGTAGGTAGCCCTTCCCTGACTCATGGAACGAACGGAAGTGGCGTAGCCGAACATCTCGGCCAGCGGCACTTCCGCTTCGACAACCTTGCCCATGACGCCGTCGTCCATGCCCATGATCTGGCCACGGCGGCGATTGAGGTCGCCGATGACATCGCCGTAGTAGTCTTCGGGCGTGACGACTTCGACCTTCATGATGGGCTCGAGCAACACGGCACGGGCCTCGGGACTGCGGAACGCGTCCTTGAAACCGATGCTGGCGGCAATCTTGAACGCCATTTCGTTCGAGTCGACGTCGTGGTACGAGCCGTCGAACAAGGTGACCTTCACATCGACCACCGGGTAACCGGCCAGGATGCCCGACTGCATCGATTCCTGGATGCCCTTGTCGACCGCCGGAATGTATTCCTTCGGCACGGCGCCACCGATGATGCCGTTGACGAACTCGTAACCGGTGCCAGCCTCGCGCGGTTCCAGACGGAGCCAGACGTGGCCGTACTGCCCGCGGCCGCCGGACTGGCGCACGAACTTGCCTTCCTGCTCGACAGTGCCGCGCAGCGTTTCGCGGTAGGCGACCTGCGGCTTGCCGACGTTCGCCTCCACCTTGAACTCGCGCTTCATGCGGTCGACGATGATGTCGAGGTGGAGTTCGCCCATGCCGGAGATGATGGTCTGGCCGGACTCGGCGTCCGTGTGGACGCGGAAGGAGGGGTCTTCCTTGGCCAGGCGCTGCAGGGCCACGCCCATCTTCTCCTGGTCGACCTTGGTCTTGGGCTCGACGGCAACCGAGATGACCGGCTCCGGGAATTCCATCTTCTCGAGGAGGATGGGCTTGTCCGGGGAGCACAAAGTTTCGCCGGTCGTCACATCCTTAAGGCCCACGGCGGCGGCGATATCGCCCGCCCGGACTTCCTTGATTTCCGTGCGCTCGCTGGCGTGCATCTGGAGCAAGCGTCCGATGCGTTCGGTGCGGCCCTTGTTCGAAACGTAAACCTGGTCGCCCGAGTTCAGCGTGCCCGAATAGACGCGGAAGAACGTAAGACTGCCGACAAACGGGTCGTTGAGGATCTTGAACGCCAGCGCCGAGAACGGAGCGTCATCGGCGGCTTTGCGGGTGAGCGAACCACCGGCATCGTCGAGGCCCTTCACGTCCGGCACTTCGACCGGCGAGGGCATGTATTCCACGACCGCGTCGAGCACGGCCTGCACGCCCTTGTTCTTGAAGGCGGAACCGCAAGTGACCAGACAGATTTCGTTGCGGATGGCGCGTTCCCGCAGGCCAGCCTTGATGTCCGTGACGGACAGATCGCCTTCGCCGAGGTACTTGTCGAGCAGCGTCTCGTTCGCCTCGGCGGCTGCTTCCACCAGACGTGAACGCCACTCGGCGCACTCCGCCTGCATGTCCTCGGGAATCTCGCGGTATTCGAAGCGCGTGCCCTGGGTGGCGTCATCCCACCAGATCTGCTTCATGCGAACGAGGTCCACCACGCCGCGGAAAGTTTCCTCGGCACCGATGGGCAACTGCAACGGCACCGGGTTGCCCTTGAGGCGGGTGCGGATTTGTTCGACGCAGCGGAGGAAGTTCGCGCCGGCGCGGTCCATCTTGTTGACGAACGCGACGCGAGGAACGCCGTACTTGTTCATCTGCCGCCACACCGTCTCCGACTGCGGCTGCACACCGGACACGGCGCAGTAGACCGCCACGGCGGAGTCGAGCACGCGCAGGCTGCGTTCGACTTCGATGGTGAAGTCCACGTGACCCGGGGTGTCGATGATGTTGATGCGGTGTTCGGGGAAGGAGCCGTCCATGCCCTTCCAGAACGCGGTGGTGGCCGCGGCGGTAATGGTGATACCGCGTTCCTGCTCCTGCTCCATGTAATCCATGACGGCGGCGCCGTCGTGGACTTCACCGATCTTGTGCGAAACGCCCGTGTAGAACAGGACGCGCTCGGTGGTCGTGGTCTTGCCGGCGTCGATGTGCGCAGAGATACCGATGTTTCGGTAGCGCTCGATCGGAGTCGTGCGGGCCACGGGGAACCTCAGGAGGTAAAGAGCGTTTCAGCCGGCGCCCAGGGGACGCCGGCCACCAGAAGACAATTACCAGCGGTAGTGCGCGAACGCCTTGTTGGCATCCGCCATGCGGTGCGTATCTTCACGCTTGCGCACGGCCGAACCGCGGTTCTCGGAAGCTTCCAGGAGTTCGTGAGCCAGGCGCTGGGCCATGGACTTCTCCGAACGGCCGCGGGCGGCTTCGATGACCCAGCGCATGGCGAGCGTCTGGCGACGGTTGGCGCGCACTTCAACGGGCACCTGGTAGGTGGCACCGCCAACGCGACGCGACTTCACTTCCACGGCGGGCTTCACGTTGTCCAGCGCCTGCTGGAGCAGGGCGACAGCCTGATCGGCCGGGCGGTTGGTGCGCTCGGCGATGCGCTCGATGGCGCCGTAGACGATCTTCTCGGCGGTGGACTTCTTGCCGCGCTCCATGACCATGTTCATGAACTTGGCGAGGAGATCGCTGCCGAACTTCGGGTCGGGCAGGATGGTGCGGACGGGAGCTTGCGAACGGCGGGACATGACGTAAACCCTTTACTTGTTCTTCGGGCGCTTGGCGCCATACTTCGAGCGGCTCTGGCGGCGGTCGTTGACGCCCGCGCAGTCCAGCGTGCCACGGACCGTGTGGTAACGGACACCCGGGAGGTCCTTCACACGACCACCGCGGATGAGCACCACCGAGTGCTCCTGCAGGTTGTGGCCTTCACCACCGATGTAGCTCGTGACTTCGAAGCCGTTGGTGAGACGGACGCGGCAAACCTTGCGGAGGGCCGAGTTCGGCTTCTTGGGAGTGGTGGTGTACACGCGGGTGCACACGCCACGGCGCTGCGGGCAAGCGGCAAGCGCAGGAACCTTCGACTTGAACGCCGGGTCGTTGCGCCCGTCGCGGATGAGCTGGTTGGTAGTGGCCATCGTCCTGTTTCGTCCGGTCTTCGGCCGCCCCGGGGTTGACCGGTGGCGTCCTGGTGGGCCGGGCCGCCCGAAAAACCGGGGACCTCGGCGAGGTAAGCGGACCCGTCCAGCCTTTCGGCTAGCGAGAACCGCGAAGTTTAGGAAGGTCCTGCTCCCGTGTCAACCGGCATCGAGCAAAACTCGCCGGTTTTCACGGGAACGGGGCCCCGCGGTGAGTGGCGGCGGATTACTCCGCCGTCTCACCCGCATCGGCAGTCGCGTCATCCGACTCGGGCAGGGTGAACCCGCCGTCGCTGAAACCGCGGCGACCGGCGTCGTCCGACACCTTCCGGCGGCTGGCGTGGTAGGCAAAGCCCGTGCCGGCCGGGATGAGGCGTCCGACGATGACGTTTTCCTTGAGGCCGCGCAGGTCGTCCTTGAGGCCACGCACTGCCGCTTCCGTAAGGACGCGGGTGGTTTCCTGGAACGATGCCGCCGAGATGAAGGACTCGGTGGCCAGCGAGGCCTTGGTGATGCCGAGCAGCAACTGCTCGAACTTCGCCGGAGCCTTGTCCGGGTCGCCGAGGCGGTCGTTCAACTCGAGCACGCGGGCGCGGTCCAGCTGCTCGCCACGCAACAGCGTGGTGTCGCCACCGTCCTGCACCTCCACCTTCCGCAGCATCTGGCGGATGATGACTTCGATGTGCTTGTCGTTGATGCGCACACCCTGCAGGCGGTACACGTCCTGGATTTCCCGGACGAGGTAATTCGCCAGCGCTTCGGCACCCTGCAAGCGCAGGATGTCATGCGGGTTCGGCTCGCCGTCGGCGATGACTTCGCCGCTGCCCACCTGTTCGCCTTCGAACACGTTCAGGTGACGCCACTTCGGGATGAGCTCTTCGTACTTGTCACCGTTTTCGGCGGTGATGATCAAGCGACGCTTGCCCTTCGTTTCCTTGCCGAAGCTGACGGTACCCGAACGCTCCGCGAGGATGGCGGGATCCTTGGGCTTGCGGGCTTCGAAGAGGTCGGCGACGCGCGGCAGACCGCCGGTGATGTCGCGGGTCTTCGAGGATTCCTGCGGGATGCGGGCGATGACGTCACCCACCGACACCTGCGCGCCGTCCTCGAGGGACACGAGCGCACCGGCCGGCAGCGAGTAGACCGCCGGGATTTCGGTGTTGGCGAAGGTGATTTCCTTGCCCTTGGCGTTGACCAGGCGCACGACAGGACGCAGGTCCTTGCCGCCCAGGCCGCGCTGCTTGGCGTCCAGCACCACCGTGCTCGACAGACCCGTCACGTCGTCCGTCTGCTTCTGCACGGTGACGTTGTCGACGAAGTCCTGGAACTTGATGAAGCCGGCCACTTCCGTGACCACGGGGTGGGTATGCGGGTCCCACTCGGCCACGCGGGCACCGGCGGACACCATATCGCCTTCGTTCACCGTCACGACGGCGCCGTAGGGGATCTTGTAGCGCTCGCGCTCGCGCCCGAACTCGTCCTGCACGCCCAGCTCGCCGCTGCGCGAGACGGAGACCAGATGGCCCTTCTCGTGGCGCACGGCCTTGAAGTTGTGGAAGCGGATGGTGCCCTTGTTCTTCACTTCCACGTTGCTGGCAGCGGCCGCACGCGAGGCGGCACCACCGATGTGGAAGGTACGCATCGTCAGCTGCGTGCCGGGCTCGCCGATGGACTGCGCCGCGATGACACCGACGGCTTCGCCGATGTTGATGCGGCGGCCACGGGCAAGATCGCGGCCGTAGCACTGCGCGCACACGCCGTAGCGGGTGCGGCAAGTGATGGGCGAGCGGACCATGATTTCGTCCACGCCGGCCTGTTCGACCATGCGGACCAGCTTTTCGTCGAGCAACTGGCCGGCTTCGACGAGCACTTCGTCCGAACCCGGACGGAGGACATCGCGGGAAGTGGTACGGCCGAGCACGCGCTCGCCGAGGCCTTCCACGACATCGCCGCCTTCCACGATGGGGGCCATGCGCAGGCCCTCGGTCGTGCCGCAGTCCGGCTCGGTGACCACGAGGTCCTGGGCCACGTCCACCAGACGGCGGGTGAGGTAACCGGAGTTCGCGGTCTTGAGCGCGGTGTCCGCGAGGCCCTTGCGGGCGCCGTGGGTCGAGATGAAGTACTGGAGAACGTTCAGGCCTTCACGGAAGTTCGCCGTGATGGGCGTCTCGATGATCGAGCCGTCCGGCTTGGCCATGAGGCCGCGCATGCCCGCCAGCTGACGGATCTGGGCGGCGGAACCACGGGCGCCGGAGTCGGCCATCATGAAGATGCTGTTGAAGGACTTCTGCTTCACCGCACGGCCCTGCAGGTCCGTGGCATTTTCGGTGCCCAGCTTGTCCATCATGGCGCGCGCCACCTGGTCGTTCGTACGCGACCAGATGTCCACGACCTTGTTGTAGCGTTCGCCGTTGGTGACAAGACCCGAGGCGTACTGGCCCTGGATTTCCTTCACTTCCTTTTCGGCGCGCTCGAGGATGCCCACCTTCTCTTCCGGCACGCGCATGTCGTCGATGCCGATGGAGATGCCCGCGCGCGTAGCGTAGGCGAAGCCCGTGTACATGAGCTGGTCGGCGAAGACCACGCTCTCCTTCAGGCCGAGCGAGCGATAGCACTCGTTCAGCGTGGCGGAGATGGCCTTCTTCGTCATGTCGCGGTTCACGAGATCGAAGGACATGCCGCGGGGCAGGATCTCCGACAGAAGAGCACGACCGACCGTCGTCTGGACGACACGACGCACCGGGACCTCGCGGCCCTCGTCATCGCGCTTCCACTCGGTGATGCGCACCTTGGCCTTGGCGCCGAGTTCCGCTTCGCGGGTCTCATAGGCGCGACGGGCTTCGTTCGTGTCGGCGAACGACATGCCCTCGCCGGCCGCACCGGCCTTCTCGCGGGTCATGTAGTACAGGCCCAGCACCACGTCCTGCGACGGAACGATGATGGGCTCGCCGTTGGCGGGCGACAGCACGTTGTTGGTGGCCAGCATGAGCGCACGGGCTTCCAGCTGCGCTTCGAGCGACAGCGGGACGTGCACGGCCATCTGGTCGCCGTCGAAGTCCGCGTTGAAGGCGGTGCAGACCAGCGGGTGGAGCTGGATGGCCTTGCCTTCGATGAGCACCGGCTCGAACGCCTGGATGCCCAAGCGGTGGAGCGTGGGCGCGCGGTTCAGCAGCACGGGATGTTCGCGGATGACTTCCTCGAGGATGTCCCACACCTCCGGGCCCTCGCGCTCGACCATGCGCTTGGCGGCCTTGATGGTGCTCGCCTCGCCACGGATCTGGAGCTTCGAGAAGATGAAGGGCTTGAACAGTTCGAGCGCCATCTTCTTCGGCAGGCCGCACTGATGCAGACGCAGCGTGGGGCCGACGACGATGACCGAACGGCCCGAGTAGTCGACGCGCTTGCCGAGCAGGTTCTGGCGGAAGCGGCCCTGCTTGCCCTTGATCATGTCGGCGAGCGACTTCAGCGGGCGCTTGTTGGTGCCCGTGATGGCGCGGCCGCGGCGACCGTTGTCTAGCAGGGCGTCAACCGCTTCCTGCAGCATGCGCTTTTCGTTGCGCACAATGATGTCCGGCGCGCTCAGTTCGAGCAGGCGACGCAGACGGTTGTTGCGGTTGATGACGCGACGGTAGAGGTCGTTGAGGTCGGAAGTGGCGAAGCGGCCGCCGTCCAGCGGGACGAGCGGGCGCAGGTCCGGCGGGAGCACCGGCAGGACGGTGAGCACCATCCATTCCGGCTTGTTGCCCGACTCCATGAAGGACTCGATGAGCTTCAGGCGCTTGGCCAGACGCTTGATCTTGGTCTCCGACGAGGTCGACGTCATGTCCTCGCGGACACGGGTCACTTCCTCGGGGAGGTCCATCGTCTTCAGCAGTTCGTGGACCGCCTCGGCGCCCATGAGCGCCTTGAAGTCGTCGCCGTGGGCCTCGATGGCCTCCAGGTACGCTTCGTCGGACAGCAACTGGCCGCGAGTGAGCTCCGTCATGCCCGGGTCGGTGACGACGAAGGCTTCGAAGTAGAGCACACGCTCGATTTCATGCAGCGTCATGTCCAGCATGAGGCCGATGCGCGAGGGCAGCGACTTCAGGAACCAGATGTGCGCTGTGGGGCTGGCGAGCTCGATGTGGCCCATGCGCTCGCGGCGCACCTTGGCCTGCGTCACTTCGACGCCGCACTTTTCGCAGACCACGCCGCGATGCTTCAGGCGCTTGTACTTGCCGCACAGGCACTCGAAGTCCTTCACGGGTCCGAAAATCTTGGCGCAGAACAAGCCGTCGCGCTCGGGCTTGAACGTGCGGTAGTTGATGGTTTCGGGCTTCTTCACTTCGCCGTACGACCACGACCGGATCATTTCCGGCGAGGCCAGGGCGATGCGGATGGCATCGAAATGCTCGGCCGGGGCCGTCTGCTTGAAGAGCTTGAGCAAATCCTTCATGGGAACTCCTGCGCGCTGTCCTGGGGGTCCGTCGGGAGGGCCTTACTGGCCCTCCTCCTCCAGCTCGATGTTGATGCCGAGGGAGCGGATCTCCTTCACCAGCACGTTGAAAGACTCGGGCATGCCCGCATCCATCTGATGGTTCGAATCCACGATGTTCTTGTACATCTTGGTTCGGCCATTCACGTCGTCCGACTTGACCGTGAGCATCTCCTGCAGCGTGTAGGCAGCGCCGTACGCCTCGAGTGCCCAGACTTCCATCTCGCCGAAGCGCTGGCCGCCGAACTGCGCCTTGCCGCCCAGCGGCTGCTGGGTGACGAGCGAGTAGGGGCCGGTGCTGCGGGCGTGCATCTTGTCGTCGACCAGGTGGTTCAGCTTCAGCATGTACATGTAGCCGACCGTGGTCTTGCGCTCGAAGGCGTCACCGGTGCGACCGTCGTACAACTGCGTCTGACCGCTGTCGTCGAGGCCCGCCAGTTCCAGCAGGCCCTTGATGCCCTTCTCGCTGGCGCCGTCGAACACCGGAGTGGCCATCGGCACGCCGTGACGCAGGTTCGAGGCAAGCTCGAGCACTTCGTCATCCGACAGGGACGCGATGTCCGCCGACTGGCCATCCGTGACCGCGCGGTCGTTGTAGACACGCTCGATGAAAGAACGCAGCTGCTGCAACTGCGCCTGACCTTCCGGCGAAGCGCGGTAGGCCTTCAGCATGGAATCGATGCGATGGCCGAGGCCCTTCGCCGCCCAGCCGAGGTGCGTTTCGAGCACCTGGCCGATGTTCATGCGCGAAGGCACGCCCAGCGGGTTGAGCACGATGTCCACCGGACGACCATTGGCGTCGTACGGCATGTCTTCCACGGGGACGATGGTGGAAACCACGCCCTTGTTACCGTGGCGGCCTGCCATCTTGTCACCCGGCTGGATGCGACGCTTCACCGCGAGGTAGACCTTGACCATCTTCATCACGCCCGGAGCGAGGTCGTCGCCCTGGGTGATCTTGGCCTTCTTGTCCTCGTAGCGGCGCTCGAACTCGCGGTTCTGCTCCTTCAGGCGGTCCGCCACGATTTCGAGCTGCGAGTTCGCATCTTCGTCCTGCAGACGGATTTCGAACCACTGCTCGCGGGGCAGGTCGTCGAGGTAGGCGGAGTCGACGGTGGCGCCGGCCTTCAGCTTGCGCGGACCGCCGTCAGCCACCTTGCCGGTGATGAGCGCGCGCACGCGAGTGAAGAGGTCGTCCTCGAGGATGCGCTTCTGGTCGTTGAGGTCCTTGCGGACCCGCTCGAGTTCAGCCTTCTCGATGGCCTGGGCGCGGCTGTCCTTCTCGACGCCGTCGCGCGTGAACACGCGAACGTCGATGACGGTGCCGTCCATGCCCGGAGGCACGCGCTGCGAGGTGTCCTTAACGTCCGAAGCCTTCTCGCCGAAGATGGCACGAAGCAGCTTCTCTTCCGGCGTCAGCTGGGTTTCGCCCTTCGGCGTCACCTTGCCGACCAGGATGTCGCCGGCGCGGACTTCCGCACCGATGAACACGATGCCGGCCTCGTCGAGCTTCGCCAGAGCCGCGTCACCCACGTTCGGAATGTCCGCGGTGATTTCCTCGGGCCCGAGCTTGGTGTCACGCGCCGAGCAGGTGAGCTCTTCGATGTGGATGGTGGTGAAACGGTCTTCCTGAACCACACGCTCCGAGAGGAGGATGGAGTCTTCGAAGTTGTAGCCGTTCCAGGGCATGAACGCCACGAGCATGTTCTGACCGAGCGCCAGTTCGCCGAGGTGCGTCGACGGGCCGTCCGCCATGACGTCGCCACGGGCGATGGTGTCGCCGACCTTGACCAGCGGGCGCTGGTTCATGCAGGTGTTCTGGTTGGAACGCTGGTACTTCGTGAGGTTGTAGATGTCCACACCCGACTCGCCGGCGGTCGTTTCCGCGTCATGCACGCGGACCACGATGCGCGAGGCGTCGACGGAGTCGACGCGACCGCCACGGCGGGCCACGACGGTGACGCCCGAGTCCACGGCCACGGCGCGCTCCATGCCGGTGCCGACGAGCGGCACTTCGGCGCGAAGCGTCGGCACAGCCTGACGCTGCATGTTCGAACCCATGAGGGCGCGGTTGGCGTCGTCGTGCTCGAGGAACGGGATGAGCGAGGCTGCGACCGACACGATCTGCTTCGGGCTGACGTCCATGTACTGGATGGCGTCCCGGCCCTGCAGGGTGAATTCGTTCAGGTGGCGGCAGCTGACCAGGTCGTCGCTGAACATGCCCGAACCGTCGAGTTCGGCGTTGGCCTGCGCGATGACGAACTGGCTCTCTTCGATGGCCGAGAGATAGTCGATCTGGTCGGTGACGCGGCCACCTTCCACACGACGGTACGGCGTCTCGAGGAAGCCGTAGCTGTTCGTGCGGGCGTAGACGGCCAGCGAGTTGATGAGACCGATGTTCGGTCCTTCAGGCGTTTCGATGGGGCAGACGCGGCCGTAGTGCGTCGGGTGCACGTCGCGCACTTCGAAGCCGGCACGCTCGCGCGTCAAGCCGCCTGGGCCGAGGGCCGAAACACGACGCTTGTGGGTGATTTCCGACAGCGGGTTGTTCTGGTCCATGAACTGGGACAGCTGCGAGGAGCCGAAGAACTCCTTCACGGCCGCCGCCACCGGCTTGGCGTTGATCATCTCCTGCGGCATGAGCGGCTCGCTCTCGGCGAGCGTCAGGCGCTCCTTCACGGCGCGCTCGACGCGCACCAGGCCGATGCGGAAGGCGTTTTCAGCCATTTCGCCAACGCTGCGCACGCGACGGTTGCCGAGGTGGTCGATGTCGTCCACCGTGCCATTGCCGTTGCGGATGTCGATGAGCACCTTCAGCACGTCGATGACGTCCGAGGCGCCCGCGCCGTACTGCTCGACGAGGTTGCGCGCGAGCTCTTCCTTGCGGTCCGACAGGTACACGCCGTCGTAGAGCACGCCGGCGCCCGTTTCGGCATCGCGGCCGACGCGGCGGTTGAACTTCATGCGGCCCACGGCCGAGAGGTCGTAGCGTTCCGGGTTGAAGAACAGGTTGTGGAACAGGTTTTCCGCAGCGTCCTTCGTGGGCGGCTCGCCCGGACGCATCATGCGGTAGATTTCGACCAGCGCCTCCAGACGGGTGCGCGTCGGGTCGATGCGCAGGGTCTCGGAGATGTAGGCACCACGATCGAGGTCGTTGGTGTACAGCGTGGCGATGCTCGTGACGCCCGCATCCACCAACTTGTTGATGGTGGCGGCAGTGAGCTTCTCGTTCACCTTGGCGATGACTTCGCCGGTGTCCTCGGCCACCACGTTGTGCCCAAGCACCTTGTCGATGAGGTACTCACCCGGCACGGCGTGGCGCGTGACGCCTTCCTGCTCGAGCTGACGGACGTGACGCGCGGTGATGCGACGGCCTTCTTCGCAGATGACCTTGTCACCCGCCATGATGGCGAACGCAGCCGTCTCGCCCTTCAGGCGCGACGGGATGAGTTCCATTTCCACGCCCGTGCTGGACAGGTGGAAGGTGTTCTTCTCGAAGAACAGGTCGAGGATCTGCTGGTCGTCGTAGCCCAGCGCGCGGAGCACGATGGTGACCGGCAGCTTGCGGCGGCGGTCGATACGGGCGAACACGCAGTCCTTCGGGTCGAACTCGAAATCGAGCCACGAGCCGCGATAAGGAATGATGCGCGCCTGGAACAGGAGCTTGCCCGAGCTGTGCGTCTTGCCCTTGTCGTGGTCGAAGAACACGCCGGGGCTGCGGTGCAGCTGGGAAACGATGACGCGCTCGGTGCCGTTCACGATGAACGTGCCGTTGTCGGTCATGAGCGGGAGCTCGCCGAGGAACACGGTCTGTTCGGCGATGTCGCGCTTGAGCTTCTTGGCGCCCGAGGGGTCCTTCTCGTATACGCGCAGCTGCACCTTCACGCGCAGGGGCGCGGCGTAGGTGAGCCCGCGGAGTTGGCACTCCTTGACGTCGAACACGGGGCGACCGAGTTCGTAGCTCTTGAAATCGAGGATGGCGTTCCCGCTGTAACTCGTGATGGGGAACACGCTCTTGAACGCTGCCTGCAGACCGGAATCGTCGCGACGATCCTCATGCAGATCGCGCTGCAGGAATTTCTGGTAGGAGTCCAACTGGATCGCCAGCAGGTACGGCACCTCCAGGATGCTCGGACGCTTGCCGAAATCCTTGCGGATGCGCTTCTTCTCGGTAAAGGAATAGGCCATCTGTCCCACCTTTGCTTCTACTACTGGACCCTGGACTCTCGAATCGTTGCCGTCGCGACCTTCTCGGCCGGCGGCTTAAGCGCCAAAGCCCGTCCACCGCCAAACAGCGATGGACGGGCGGGACGCTTTACGCGGCGGGCTGCCACACGGGGTTTCCCGCAAGGCATGCACACCGCGCATTCGTCTTACTTGATGTCGACCTTCGCGCCGCCCTCTTCGAGCGACTTCTTGAACTTGTCGGCATCAGCCTTCGACACGCCTTCCTTGACGTTGGCAGGCACGCCTTCAACCAGGTCCTTGGCTTCCTTGAGGCCCAGGCCGGTGATTTCGCGCACGACCTTGATGATCGTGACCTTCTTGTCCGCCGGGTACTCCTTGAGGACCACGGTGAACTCGGTCTGCTCTTCGGCAGCCGGGGCAGCCGCGGCGGCAGCCGGGGCAGCAGCCATGGCAACCGGGGCAGCGGCGGTCACGCCGAACTTGTCTTCCATCGCCTTGATCAGCTCGACGACGTCGAGCACGGTCATGTTGGCGATTGCGTCGAGGATTTCGTCCTTGGAAACGGCCATTTTCTAACTCCGTAAATTTCTATGGATGGGAAAGTAACGACACCACGGCCAATCAGGCCGCAGCACCCTGCTTCTGGTCGCGCACCGCGTCCACCGTCCGCACCAGCTTGGTGTGGGGAGCGGCGAGCGTACGCACGAACTTCTCGATCGGCGCCTTGATCGTGCCCAGCAGCATCGACAGGGCCTGGTCGCGCGTCGGCAGGCTGGCAACGGACTCGATGGCCTTCGGGGGCAGCACGGCGCCGCCCAACGAAACCAGCGTGGCCACCAGCTTGTCGTTGGTCTTCGCGAAGTCCTTCACCAGACGCGCAGCGGCGCCCGGATCGTTCTTCGAGAAGGCCAGGATGAGCGGACCCTTCAGCTGCGAGCCGATCGGCTCGAACGAGGTGCCTTCGACTGCCTTGCGGGCCAACGTGTTCTTCACGACGCGCACATACACGCCGGCCGCACGCGCCTTGGCGCGGAGGTCGGTGAGCTGCGTGACGGTCAGGCCACGGTATTCCGCCGCCACGACGGACTGCGCGGAACGCGCAACCTCGTGAACTTCGGCAACCAGCACCTTCTTCTGCTCGATATTCAGTGACACAAAAAATCTCCTGGCAGAAGATCAGCCACATACCGCAACCCCACCTGCCCCGCCGCGAGGCGGCCGGTGGGCGTTTCGGCATACACAAGACCTTCCATCCGTGGAAGGTCCACCTGACGGTGAACTTCTGCCGGCGGGAGCCGCGGTAAACCGCGTCTGGCCGGTGTCGGTCGCACCATCTGCGCAGGCTTTCCATTAAGGGGCCGGTTCAGCTTCGGGCTTGCGCCCGGAGCAGGCTGCCCCGCCTGCGGTCTTCGATGGTGCCGGCGGCGGGTTTCCCCACCGGACGGCTTTCCATCCTCACCTAACGTTCGGCACCCCGCCCTTGCAGGCGTGGTGCCCATGAATGCCGCGCCTTACTTCAGCGCGAGCGAGCTGCGGTCCACCGGAACACCGGGGCCCATCGTGGAGGCAAGCGCCACCTTCTGGACGTAGATGCCCTTGGCCGACGCCGGCTTGACCTTCAGCAGGTCGGCCAGCAGCGCGTTCAGGTTGTCCTTCAGGGCTTCGACGGTGAAATCCGCCTTGCCGATGGTGCAGTGGACGATACCGCCCTTGTCGCAGCGGTAGCGCACCTGACCGGCCTTCGCGTTGCGCACGGCGCCCGCGACGTCGGGGGTAACGGTACCGACCTTCGGGTTCGGCATGAGGCCACGGGGACCGAGGATCTGGCCGAGGGCACCGACGACGCGCATGGCGTCCGGGCTGGCGATGACCACGTCGAACTCCATGAAGCCGCCCTTCACCTTCTCGGCGAGGTCTTCAAGGCCCACGACATCGGCGCCGGCTTCGCGAGCCACGTCCTGGTTCTTGCCACCGGTGAACACGGCCACGCGGACCGTCTTGCCGATGCCGTGCGGGAGCACGGTGGAGCCACGAACCTGCTGGTCCGACTTGGCCGCGTCGATGCCGAGGTTCACGGCCACGTCCACGCTCTCGCGGAACTTGGCGGTCGCGAATTCCTGCACCATCTTGATGGCTTCTTCGACCGGATACTGCTTGCCCGGCTGGATGCGGCCAGCCCAGGCCTTTTCACGCTTGGCAACGGCCATGATCAACCCTCCACCACGTCAACGCCCATGCTGCGGGCAGTGCCCGCGATCGTCCGAATCGCGGCTTCCAGGTCGGCAGCCGTGAGGTCGGGCGTCTTGGTCTTCGCGATCGTCTCGAGCTGGGCGCGAGTGATCTTGCCGACCTTCTGGGTGTTCGGGCGAGCGCTGCCCTTGTCGAGGCCGAGCGCCTTGCGCACCAGCACCGACGCCGGCGGCGTCTTCAGGATGAACGTGAAGCTGCGGTCGCTGTAAACCGTGATGACCACGGGGGTCGGCAGGCCCTTTTCAAGCTGCGCGGTCTGCGCGTTGAACTGCTTGCAGAATTCCATGATGTTCACGCCCTGCTGACCGAGCGCGGGGCCGACCGGCGGGCTGGGATTGGCCTGCCCGGCGGCGATCTGGAGCTTGATGTAGCCCTGTACCTTCTTCGCCATGTTTCACCTCGTTTGGGTACGAACGCCCCTTGCGGGGGCTCCCCGTGACACCGGCCGGGCGGCGAAGCCCGTACGGTGACTGCTTGTGCTCAGGCCTTTTCGACCTGCGCGAAATCCAATTCGACCGGCGTCGACCGGCCGAGAATCTGCACCGCCACCTGGAGGCGGTTCTTGTCGTAGTTCACGCTCTCCACCACACCGGTGAAGTCGTTGAACGGGCCATCCGTGACGCGGACCATCTCGCCCGCTTCGAACAGCACCTTGGGCTTCGGCTTCTCGGCGCCCTCCTCCACTCGCTGGAGGATGGTGTTCGCCTCGCGCTCGGTGATGGGGGCCGGACGGTCCGGCGTACCGCCGATGAAACCGAGCACCTTCGGGAGTTCCCGCACCAAGTGCCAGGTCTCCTCGTCCATTTCCATCTGCACGAGCACGTAGCCCGGGAAGAACTTGCGGTCGCTCTTGCGCTGCTTCGCGTTCTTCACCTCGACCACCTCTTCGGTGGGCACGAGGATCTTGCCGAACTTGTGCTCGAGGCCGAGCTGTTTCACCCGGTCTTCGATAGCGTCACGCACCTTGTGCTCGAAGTTCGAGTAGGCGTGGACCACGTACCAGCGCAATGCCATTGTCGGAGATTCCCTGTGCCTGCCGCTCAGCCCTGACCGAGCAGCCAGCGGGTGCCAAGGCCGAGGAGCATGTCCACCAGCCAGAAGAAAAGCGCCAT
>JBEGRA010000004.1:0-2657 GCA_041180705.1 Pseudomonadota bacterium
ACGCGCGGCATCGCTCTGGTCGAAGACTGCGCGCATGCGCTTTTCGGCCCCGCCGGCGACCGCCCGGTAGGCCACTGGGGTGATTACGCCACGGCCAGTCTGTCGAAGTTTTCGCCCACCCCGGAGGCCGGGCTACTGGCTTCGGGAACCCATGCATTGGCCCCACTGGGCCTGGCACAGGCGCCATGGCGCGAACAACTGAAGATGGCGAAAGACCTCTGGGACCATCGACAGGCCGCACGCCATGGGAGCGATGAACTGACCGCCTTGTGCCGTCGCGCGGACAGCGGCGTCGTGCCACTGGCGCGCCTCGACCCAGACCCGGTGTCCACAGTCCCGGAAGCGCTCGTGGACGGGCGCTTGGGCGGCGCGCAGCACACCGCGCCCTGGCTGGCGCATCTGGTGGCGCGTGAAGCCACCAGCCCCGCCGCCGCCGCGCAACGCCGCGCACATTTCGCCACCTATGCCCACTACCTCGGCGGCATTCCCGGTCTGCAGTGCCCGGTGCCCACTCCAACCGAAGACAGCGCTCCTTATGTCTACCCGGTATGGTTCCCGGAAGCGGCAGCCGCCACCACGGCCTACCGCGCCCTGCGTGGCGCGGGCGCCGCAGTCTTCCGCTGGGACCGCCCCTGGCCGGGCACACCGTGCCTGGAGGAAGACTTTGGCGGTGCCTGGGCGGAAGAAGTGTTGCAACTGCCTTGCCACCCCACACTGACGCCCGCACAAGTACAACGCACCGCGCTCGCCGTGGCCGCCCTCGCGAGGCACTGCCTGTGAGCGAGCGCCGCGGCAGAACCCGCGCCACACCCATCGCGCTAGGCTGGCAGCGCCTCCCCGCGAAGCGCCTGTTCGACACCGCAACGCTCCGTGAAGCCTGGAACCGCCTGAACGCCGCGCGCGGCGCGCTGCCCTTTCTGGATGCAGAAGTCTTGTTGCTGGCCTTTCAGGCCTTCCATCCGCAAGACGTCGAACTACTTGTCGGAAGCACTGCAGGCCAGGCGCAATGCATGCTGCTGGTGCAGCGCACCGGGTTCGGCCGCTGGCAGCTTTACCAGCCCGCCCAAATTCCGTTGGGACCACTGGTGGCGGCCACGAACCTTGCCTTGGACCACATCGCGCGGTCCGCGTTGAAGGCCCTGCCCTTCCCGACGCTGGTGTTGTCCTTCACCCAACTGGACCCACGCCACTGGCCACCACCGCAAACGGAACCGGCCTGCGTGGTAAAGCGCTACATCAGCACCGGGTGGATAGATTGCGCGCAAGACTTCGACAGCTATTGGGGGTCGCGCAGCCCGAACTTGCGCGCCAGCGTCGGGAAGGCGCAACGGCGCCTTGAAGCCGAAGGACGCACGCTACGGATGCGCGTGCTGGTGGAACCCGCGGACATGGCAGCGGCCGTCGCCCGCTATGGCGAACTGGAAAGCAGCGGTTGGAAAGGCCGCAAAGGCACGGCTGTCGCGGCGGGAACGCCGCAGGGCGATTTCTACGCCACCTGGCTGCAGGCAGCGGCGACCCAAGGGGAGGCACGCGTCTACGAACTGCTGGTGAGCGGGCCGGAAGAGGACGAACGCACGATCGCCGCCGACCTCTGTGTGGTGCGCGGTGACTCGCTCATTTTGTTGAAGATAGCGTACGACGAGAACTTCGAACGCTATTCGCCTTCGACGCTGCTCAGGCGGGAATTCATGCGCGACCTGCTGGGCCAGGGCTTGGTACGCCGTGTGGAGTTCTTCGGCCGCTTGATGGACTGGCACCGCCGCTGGACCGGCCAGCAGCGCAGCCTGTTCCACCTGACCACTTTCCGCTGGCGCTGGCTGGCCCGCCTGCGCGCACCGGCTTCAGACAGCCTCTGAGGCGAACTAAGCCCAGCTCTGGTGGTGGCGGTGCCAGCCGTGCGGCAGGTACCGGGCCACGCGCGGTGCGGCGGCGACAAACCCCATCCAGCCGGCGAACAACAGCCCGAAGCCGGCAAACAGCCACGCCTCGGAAGCGCCGCTGCGGCAACCCAGCACGCCCACCGCCACACTCAGCACGCTGAAGCAGAAATAGGTAAAGAAAATGGCGCGCACGGAAAAGCCCGCCGCCATCAACCGGTGATGGAAATGCCCGTTATCGGCGGCGAGCGGCGATTTTCCCTGCAACGCGCGGCGCGTGGTGGAGGCGAATAGCTCGAAAATGGGGATGGGCACCAGCCAAAGGACGCACACCGGGCTGATGGCCGCACGGTCCGGCTGGACCAGCCGCAGTGCCAGCGCGGCCAGCACGAACCCGAGAAGCGTGCTGCCGGCGTCGCCCATGAAGGTGCGAACGCGGCGGTTGTACGAGGCCGGCAGGTTGAACAACAGGAAAGCCGACAGCGCGCCGACCATGCTGGTGGCAAGCAGCAAGACGGTGGGAGCCCCACCATGCCCCCCCGCCAGCACGACCATGCCGGCAAATGCCACCACGGCCACGCCACCCGCCAGACCGTCCATGCCGTCGAGCATGTTGAAGGCGTTGATGAGCGCCATGCAGGCGACCGCCGTGAACGGCCACGCGAAAACCCCCAACGAAACCACGCCGAACCCGAACAGATTGCCGAGTTCGTGTGCCCGCAATCCGCTGCCGTAAATCAGCAGCATGGCGGCAGTGAGGTGCCCCATGAGGCGCACGCT
>JBEGRA010000005.1:0-6168 GCA_041180705.1 Pseudomonadota bacterium
CTGCTCACCGCCAACGACGTCATCCACGCTTGGTGGGTGCCGCAGCTCGGCATGAAGCGCGACGCCATCCCCGGCTTCGTGAACGAGATGTGGATCCAGGTCGACGAAGGCAAGGAAGGCACCTATCGCGGCCAGTGCGTCGAGCTCTGCGGCCGTGACCACGGCTTCATGCCGGTGGTGGTGGTCGTGAAGACGAAGCAGGACTTCGCCGCCTGGTTGGCTGGCCAGCAGCAGGCTTCGGCCCCCGCCGCCGCCCCTGCCGCGGTCGCCGCTGCGACCACCGCGACTGCCGCCACGACGGCGTCGCTGTAACCGTTATTGTTGGAGTTGCTACAAATGGCACACGCAGAAGCACACGCCCACGACGGGCACGACCACGACCACGCCCCCTCGGGCATCGGCCGCTGGCTTTTCGCGACGAACCACAAGGACATCGGCACGATGTACCTGGTGTTCGCGCTTGTCATGTTCTTCATCGGCGGCGCGATGGCCATGGTCATCCGCGCCGAGCTGTTCAAGCCCGGCCTGCAGTTCGTCGACCCGGGCTTCTTCAACAGCATGACCACCATGCACGCCCTGGTCATGATCTTCGGCGGCGTCATGCCGGCGTGGACGGGCCTTGCCAACTGGATGATCCCGCTGCAGGTCGGCGCGCCGGACATGGCGCTGCCGCGCATGAACAACTACAGCTTCTGGATCCTGCCGTTCGCGTTCTCGCTGCTGATGATCTCCTTCTTCCTGCCGGGCGGCGCCCCGGCCGGTGGCTGGACGCTCTATCCGCCGCTGGTGCTGCAGGCGGGTGACAGCTTCGGCCTCACCATCTTCGCCATCCACATGATGGGCATCAGCTCGATCATGGGTGCCATCAACGTCGTCGTCACCATCATGAACATGCGCGCCCCCGGCATGGACCTGCTGAAGATGCCGCTGTTCTGCTGGACCTGGCTCATCACCGCCTACCTGCTTATCGCCACCATGCCGGTGCTCGCCGGCGCGGTCACGATGCTGCTGACGGACCACTACTTCGGCACGGCGTTCTTCAACCCGGCCGGCGGCGGCGACCCGGTGATGTTCCAGCACATCTTCTGGTTCTTCGGTCACCCCGAGGTGTACATCCTCATCCTGCCGGCCTTCGGCATCGTGAGCGAAGTCATCCCCACCTTCTCGCGCAAGCCGCTGTTCGGCTACGAGTCGATGGTGTACGCCACGGGCTCCATCGCGTTCCTGTCGTTCATCGTGTGGGCCCACCACATGTTCACGGTCGGCATGCCGCTGGCTGGTCAGCTATTCTTCATGCTGTCCACCATGCTCATCGCCGTGCCCACGGGCGTGAAGGTGTTCAACTGGACCACCACCATGTGGCGCGGCTCCATCAGCTACGAACCGCCCATGCTGTTCGCGCTGGCCTTCCTGTTCCTGTTCACCATCGGTGGTTTCTCGGGCCTCATGCTCGCCATCGCCCCGGTGGACTTCCAGTACCACGACACCTACTTCGTGGTGGCGCACTTCCACTACGTGCTGGTGCCGGGCGCCGTGTTCGCCATCATGGCGGGCGTGTACTACTGGCTGCCGAAGTGGACCGGCCACATGTACGACATGAAGCTGGCGAAGTGGCACTTCTGGCTGTCCACCATTTCGGTGAACGTACTGTTCTTCCCGATGCACTTCCTGGGTCTGGCCGGCATGCCGCGCCGCATCCCGGACTACAACGTGCAGTTCGCGGACTGGAACATGGTCGCCTCCATCGGCGGCTTCGCGTTCGGCCTGTCGCAGGTGATGTTCGTGTACATCATCCTGAAGTCTCTGCGTGGTGGTCCGAAGGCCTCGGCGCGCGTTTGGGACGACACCAACAGCGAAGGTCTGGAGTGGACCGTGCCCTCGCCGGCGCCGTTCCACACCTTCGACACGCCGCCGGTCGTCAAGTAAACCGGCAGCGGACAAGACCATGCAGGACGTCGAGAAGCAGCGCCGCATCCGCCGTACCGTCATCACTCTCGCAGTGGTGGCGGTAGGCTTCTACGTGGGCTTCATCCTCTACACCTACAGCATGGTCCCGCACGGACAGCACCCGTGAGTACACCGGAAGGCAAGCCGCCCACCTCGAACCGTGCCCTGGCTGGGAAGCTGGTGCTGTTCGCGGCGGGCAGCTTTGCCTTCGGGTTTGCGCTGGTGCCGCTTTACGACGTCTTGTGCTCCGTGTGGGAGGTCGGGAACCGCTGGTCGGGGCAGAAAGCCACGGCGGTTGCCGAGCATCCACAGGAAGATCGTCTGGTGACGGTCGAATTCGTGGCCAGCGTGCCGGACAACGGCACCTGGCAATTCGCGCCGAAGCTGGCCGCCATGCAGGTGCATCCCGGCAAGCTTTATTCCGCGGAGTTCACCGCTGCCAACCTCTCCGGCCACGACACGGTCGGGCAGGCAGTGCCGAGCATCGCGCCTTCCGTGGCCATGCAGCACTTCCGCAAGACGGAGTGCTTCTGTTTCACGCCGCAGCCCTTCCGCAAGGGAGAGAAGCGGGACATGCCGGTGCGGTTCGTGGTGGACCGCGAGCTCCCGGCAGACGTCGACCGGGTGACCTTGAGTTACGCCATGTACGAGCAGCCCCGAGTGGCTGCCGCACGCTAGAGTTGAGAGAGACCTTCGAGTAGGGAGTCACAGAAGATGGCCAATGCGCACGCGCCGCAAGGCGACAAGTACTACATCCCCCACGGCAGTCCGTGGCCGATTTTCGGCTCGGTGACGCTGTTCGTCGTCATGCTGGGTGCGGTGTCCACCATGGAAGGCGCGGCCGCCGGCTCGCTGCTGCTCTCCATCGGTTTCGCCATGCTGGCCACGCTGTTCATCGGCTGGTTCGGCACGGTCATCCGCGAAAACCAGGCAGGCACCTACAACCTCCATGTGGACCGCAGCTTCCGCATGGGCATGATGTGGTTCATCTTCTCCGAAGTGATGTTCTTCGCCGCCTTCTTCGGCGCCCTGTTCTATGCGCGTCAGATCAGCGTGCCCTGGTTGGCCGGTGAAGGCGTCAAGGGTGCGGTGGAACATCTGGTGTTGTTCAAGGACTTCGCCGGTGGCTGGCCGACCAACGGCCCGGCCGCTCTCGGCCCGCGCGCCGATGGCACCTACGATATCGTGCCGGCCTTCGGTTTGCCCGCGGTCAACACGCTCATCCTGCTCACCTCGGGCGTCACGCTCACCATCGCGCACCACGCCCTGCAGGCTGGCAAGCGCGGCGTGCTGAACGTGTTCCTCGCGGTCACGTTCCTGCTGGGCTTCCTGTTCGTCGGCCTCCAGGCGGAGGAATATCACCACGCCTACACGGAACTCGGCCTGCAGTTGTCCACGGGCGTGTACGGCAGCACCTTCTTCATGCTCACCGGCTTCCACGGCTTCCACGTGTGCCTCGGCGCGCTCATGCTGCTGGTAGTGTGGTTCCGCACGATGAAGGGTCACCTGACGCCCGAGCGTCACTTCGCCTTCGAAGCCGTGGCCTGGTATTGGCACTTCGTGGACGTGGTCTGGCTCGGCCTGTTCGTGTTCGTCTACTGGCTGTAAGGCCGGTAGCCGCCAGTGGTACCCGGAGCGCCCAGGCGACTCCGGTCCACTGGCAGACCAGCCAAAAGAAAAGGGCCGCATCAGCGGCCCTTTTCAGTGAACGGGGAACGAAACGCCGCGGCTCAGCGTCCACCCAGCTGGTGGGGGTGTATCCATCCCAGGTGCCAGGCGAGGAACAGCAGGCCGAACAGCGCTACCGAAAGGCTGATACGCCAAGTGAGTGACCGGACCATCTTGCGCCCATCACGCAAGGCATCCCGGTTGCTGCGGCTCAGGGAAAACAGCGCGGCCCCGAGGTTGTAGACAATCGCCACCAGCATCAGGACGACGACGATACGAAACGGTTCCACTTTGTCCTCCGGGCCCCGCGGCCCACGCAAACACAAGGCACCAGTATAGTGCGCTCCCCCTTCCAAAGCCGGGTCTTCCGCCCGGGTCTCGTTCCCACCTTGGCAATGTTGCCCCTGCTGGGGCTGTTGCTGTGGTTGGGGCACTGGCAATGGAACCGCGCCGCCGAGAAGCAGGCGCTGCTCGACCGCTGGGCGAGGCAAGCCCAAGTAGCGCCGGTCGCACTGCCCACCGCGCCCGGCTCCGGCTCGCAGTTTCTGCGCGTCGTGGCGAGTGGTGCCTATCTGCCCGGCAGTCAGGTTCTGCTGGATAACCAGACCCACGACGGCCGGGCAGGGTATCGCGTCCTGACCCCCCTGCTGCTGGCAGACGGCAACGCCCTCATGGTCGACCGGGGATGGGTGGCCCTGCCGGGAAATGCCCGCGACCGATTGCCGGACATCACCATCAGCGGCACTGGCCGTCAGGTCCGCGGTCGGCTGGACCACTTTCGTCAGGCCGCGCTGAAGGAGGCCGCACCCGCCACACCCACTGTCCGGGACAACCAGCCCCGCGTCATGAATTATCCTGACGCCGCCGCAGTGTCCGTAGCCGTCGGCCGTCCGGTGTACCCTCTCGTCCTGCTGCTGGACGGCAGCGAACCCGATGGCTTTGTCCGCGAAGATGCCCCCACCCTGTCTTTCGGGCCGGAACGTCATCTGGGCTACGCCATCCAATGGTGGGGGCTCGCCCTCACGCTGGTCCTGTTGTGGGGCTGGACCGCCTTGAAGCCGAAGAATCGAGTGACCTGAACCATGCCGAACGAACCTGCCATCGAACCCGCCATCGATCCTGTCGCCCAGGCCCGTTCACGCCGCATGCTGGTGCTGCTGGCCTGCCTGTTTTTCGGCCCCATGCTCGTCGCGTCGCTGCTTTATCGCTTCGGCGCAGGCCCGCAAGGCCGCGTGAACCACGGCGAACTGGTCAACCCGGCGCAGCCCATGCCGGCCGGCGTTCTCGTGCCGGGCAAATGGGCGCTGATCGTGGTGGCCGAGCAGTGCGGTGCCACGTGCGGCGACATGCTGTACCGCACGCGGCAGGTGCGGACGCTTTTGAAAGCCGACAACGAACGTGTAACCAGGGTTTTGTTGACGCGCGACCCCACCGCTGCCCTGCCCGCCTCCGCTCGAGACAGCGAGAAGGGCCTGACGGTCGTCGGACTCGACACACCTGCGGCCACCGAACTCGCCACGGCACTCGCCAAGGCCACCAGCGCCTCGGACGGACACTTGTACCTGACCGACCCGCACGCGAACCTCGTGTTGCACTACCCCGCCGACTTCGAGAATCCTGGTCTCCTCAAGGACCTGAAGAAGTTGCTCGGCCTGTCTTCCATCGGCTGATCCCCATGCGCAATACCAACGCCACGACCGCCCCCTCCACCGGCCTCCTCTGGTTCCCTCGCGCTGCACGGTTCGGGGCCTTGCTGGCCTTCATCGTGGTGGTGGTCGGCGCCTGGGTACGTCTGACGGATGCCGGGCTCGGCTGCCCCGACTGGCCCGGCTGCTACGGTGAACTGCACCCGGCACAGGTGCAGGACATCGCTGCCATCAACGCAGCCACACCGCACAAGCCCTTCGACTACCAGAAGGCGCTGCACGAGATGGTGCACCGCTACATCGCCACGACTCTCGGAGTCATCATCATCGGTCTTGCGGTGTTCAGTTGGCGCAACCGCCGCGCCGCAGGCCAGCCGCGCGTGTTGCCCTGGGTCCTGCTGGCCATCGTTCTCCTGCAGGGCGTTTTCGGCGCGCTCACCGTGCTGTGGAAGGTGAAGCCCATCATCGTCACGACGCACTTGTTCGGCGGCCTGACGACGCTGTCGCTGCTGTGGTGGTTGTCACTCCCACCGGAGCGGCGTGAAGCCAAGGCGGCAGAACGTCAGGTTCGCCGCTGGTGGGTGGCGGGCTTCGCGGCCCTGCTGGTGCAGCTGTTCCTGGGCGGCTGGACTTCCACCAACTACGCAGCCGTGGCCTGCCCGGATTTCCCCACCTGTCAGGGCAGCTACTGGCCGGAGAAGGACTACAGCGAAGCATTCGTGCTGTGGCGCGGGCTCGGTGTCGACTACGAAGGTGGCGTGCTGTCCACGGCGGCACGCACTGCCATCCACTACACGCACCGCGTAGGTGCAGTGGTGGTGGCGCTGCTGCTGGGTTGGTTGGCTTTGCTGGCATGGCGTCGTGCCCAGTCTGCCGAACTGCGCTTTGCTGCAGCGGGCGTGGCAGC
>JBEGRA010000006.1:0-4893 GCA_041180705.1 Pseudomonadota bacterium
CCGCGTTCACCGTCACGCTTCCGGGGACACCTGGCTTGGTGCTGACGGCGTTGAACACCATCGGGCGCATCAGGTCGTTTTCCTCGTGGCCGAGAATGTGGCAGTGCCACACGTATTCCCAACCGAAGTCATGGGTTGCATTCGTGACCGTGAGCGGGTCACCCGTGAGCAAATCCTTCTGGATGAAAGCCTCCGGTGCCGTGGTTCCCGGGAGATAGTTCAAGTGCGGATTGGTGGCGCCACTGTGCAAGGAGGGGTCCAGCAGACGCACGCTGTTCGCCAGGCCGAACGGCAGCAAAGGCGTCTTGGGCTTCATGGCGACGATAAGGTCTTCGCCTGGCCAGGACTGCACCGTTTCCTTCCAGCCGCGCTCGGTTTCGAGGGGCGCGCGGATAGTGCCGTCGGATTGGACACGCCCGAGCACCTGCACGTTGAACAGGTGGAAATGGATCGGGTGGTTGTCGGCATCGTGGTTTTTCACGATCCAATACTGGGTCTCGTCCGGGTTCAGAATCTCCGTCGGCGGGTCGATGTACCCGAGCGGAGTGGCGCCGGTGGCACTCGGCAGCTCGGCGCCGAAATTGGCGATGAGACGGCCGAAATTCACATCGTAGCCACCCTCGATGGTCTTCACCTGGAAGTTCACCGTGCTGCCGTCCACGGACAGCGTGGTGCCGTCGAAGGCGACCGTCGAGAGGTCATTCGCGATGCGCGGCTCCACCGCTTGAATGGTGGCAAGGTGCTGGCTGGCCACCTTGTTGGCAAAGGCAGTGGCGTCGAAAGGCGTGGGGGTCATGTCGGCCACCTTGATCTGCATCAAGGTGCGAACGTTCGGGCCCTTGCCGGGCAAAGTGGTAGGCGCGCCGCCGTAGGGCGTCTGATCCGGTGCGCCCGTGAAGTAGTCGTAACGCGGATCGCCACCCGGCACCGGCGAGGGCGAGTCGTTGAAGAGAATCAGCGTCTTGCCCGCGTACTGCGAAAAATCGACGATGGTATCGACGCGCTCGGCAGTACCCATGTACAGCCCACCGCTGACGACTTCGCCGAATTCGTTGAGAGTGATGGGTTGCGGCGTGTGGGTGACGACGGCGGGCAGTAACCCGGCTTCCGTACCGAACTGGAGGATGGCGGGGCCGGCAAGACTGGCGTCTGGCACGCCGCCAATGCGCCCCAGCGTGCTGGCCACAGCGACTGCCGCTGCAGTTTCCGAACCGTCGGTGATGGTGACTACCGGAGTGCTGTAGCCCGAACCCGGATTGTCCACGGTGATGGCAGTAATCACGCCGTCGACGACGGTGGCGGTTGCGGTGGCACCAGTGCCGGTGCCGCCGTTGCTGTCGGAAATGGTCACAATGGGGTTGGGGCCGTAGCCCGCGCCACCATCGCTGACGCTGATCTCGGCAAGCGCCGCCGGCTCCGGCACCATCTTCACTTCGCTCTGGTAGCCTGCCCCGGCCTGAGTGCTGGAATACGAAGGGTCGGCTTCGAAGAGCGACAAATTCAGGTAGCGGTCGTTGCTGGCGTTCAGTGCCCTGACGCGGTAGGCGCGCGGCTCGACCGTCACGGTGGGATAGGCCACGCCGTTGATGACCGGCGTGTCGTTGAACATTTCGGGCGTGGTGGAAGGCTGGTCCACGTCGCCGTTCGGGCGAGGCAGCAAGGGAACGAAGACATTCGCGAGGCTGGTGTCCTGCGGACCGAAGTCCCAGCGTCCGGCCGGGTTCGGTTCCGGCGCGGCCGTTTCGGTTTCGTTCACCTCGTAGACGTGCGGCATCCACAAGTCGCCAGGTTGACC
This sequence comes from Pseudomonadota bacterium, assembly GCA_041180705.1. GTDB lineage: Bacteria > Pseudomonadota > Gammaproteobacteria > Steroidobacterales > Steroidobacteraceae > CAIOHZ01. Next base: position 1,796 of record JBEGRA010000006.1, read on the forward strand.
CCAACGCGTGGTGTCCCACTTGGCGTCTTGCGCGGCAATGTCGGTGGGGATGAACGTTTTGTCCTGCAGCACCAGTGGCAGCAGCGGCAACTGGTTGATGCCCAGTGCCTGATCTTCCGCCGCGTCGGTAATGATGTAGCCCGCAGCCATGCCACCATAAACGTTCTGGCGCGTCAGTCCGAAGGTGTGGTCATGGAACCACATGAACCGGGCGCTTTGGTCGTTGGGCCAGTAAAGGGTCTCTCCGCCCGGCGGGGGAGCCGGCATGTCGGGCACTGGCTTGAGCGAGGCGCCTTCCCGGTACTGGGTCGGGTCGTTGGCGGGCACGAACCATTGATGTGGCGTGCCGTCCGAAATCCACGGCGAGTCGCCGCCATGGAGGTGGATGGCGACGCGGTTCTGCGTGTAGGTTTCATTGGCGGTCGGGGTGCTGCCCGCACCGCCGAGCGATTCGTCCACCGGCAGGAAGAGATCGCCGTTGCGCTCGTAGGTGCTGCCATTCATCGCGCCGCGACCGCCGGGCAGGAAGTTCATCATGAGCATACGCACCGCCGTCCCCTTTTCGGCAGTGACGATGGGGCCCAGGTAGTGCGGCTTGCCGTAGGCAACCACTTGTTCGGCGGTACCCGGCCAAACGATGGGGTTGCCGTTGGGGTAGGTGAGCGGGTAAGCGTTGGCGCCAAGGCTCCCGGCGGGCGTGCCCTGGGGGTAGAGCTGGACATAGCCGCGCAGTGTGGTTTCCTTCGGCAACTCGCTGTGCATTTGCTGCTGGTATTCGACCACGCCCATGACGTAATAGTTGGAGCCCGGATAACTTGTGGTATCGGGAATGGCCAGCGGGATGTGCGGGGTAAACGGGCTCACCGTCCGGGGGTCGGCAAGGCCGGGCAACGGGTCCTTGAACTTGGTGAGCAGGGGGCTGTTGGCGTAGTAGGTGCCGACAATACGGTCCGCGGCACAGTCGTTGATGTTGGCGACCGGGTCGAGACACACCTGGCCCGGGCCGGCCAGCGCCTGCGGCGCCACGGCCATCGTGGCGGCGGCGGCCAGCGTCAGCGAAACGAAATAGGCGATCGAACCCTTGCGGTACTGCTTGCTCATGGATATCCCTTCGGCGTTGTTGCTTTGGAGCTACGTGTGGTCTTGGCCAACGTGTGGCGCGGACTTGTACGCGAAGGGATAACGAGCAGCAAGTGGGGTGAATTTCGTATGCGGGATTGACCTCCCTCGGGATTTGCAATTTGCCATAATGAATGATTTTTTCAGCAGAAAAAAAGCATTTCTTTGTGGATTTCTCGTGAATCCAGTCGCTGGAATCCACTTCTTCTGCGGCGAGCCTCAGTCCTTGGCGGACGAATTATTATGTGAAAAACAATGGGGTATAACCCTTGGGGGATGTGTGTCGCAAAAAAGCATCGTTTTGGGTTTTCGATTTTTCGCGCACGGTACCGATGGATTAATCTAACTGTCAGGTAGTGGAAACTTCTGGCTGCGGCAGCCGTCGGAAGCTTTTTGGCCGGGTGGTTCAGCGTCGCTGCTAACATTGCTCGCATGAAGCACGAAGCGGTTGAACTGGATGTCCTCATCGTCGGTGCCGGCTTGTCCGGCATCGATGCCGCCTGGCATTTGCAGAAGCAGTTGCCTCATTGGCGCTATGCCATCCTGGAGAGCAGGGCGGAACTCGGCGGCACCTGGAGTTTGTTCCGCTACCCCGGCATCCGGTCGGACTCGGACATGTACACGCTGGGTTTTCCGTTCCGCCCTTGGCGCGGGGAAAAGTCTCTGGCGGACGGGGCCACCATCCTTCAATACATGAAGGAAGCCGCGAGCGACGCCGGCATCGACCGGAATATTCGGCTGCACCATCGGGCCGTTGCGGCTGCCTGGGACAGTGCCTCGGCGCGTTGGTTCGTGACGGTCGAGGTAGGCCCGCAGCGCGAGCAGAAATTTTTTTCCTGTCGCTTTCTCCATCTGTGCACCGGCTACTACGACTACGCCGAAGGGCATGCTCCGGCGTTTCCCGGCGAAGACACGTTTCGCGGACAGTGTATCCACCCGCAGTTCTGGCCGAAGGACTTCGACTACACCGGGAAGCGCGTGGTGGTCATCGGCAGTGGCGCCACGGCAGTAACGCTCGTGCCTGCCATGGTCCCTTTGGCCGCTCACGTCACCATGCTGCAGCGCTCGCCCACGTGGATTGCATCGTTGCCGTCGAACGACAAGTTGGCCAATTTCCTGCGGCGTTGGCTGCCGGCAGGCCTCGCGCATTCGCTGGTTCGCGCGAAGCAAGTAGCGTACAGCTTGGTCACCTATCAGATTGCGCGCCGCTGGCCGAACATCATTCGCAAGGCGTTGCGGAAGGGGCAACGGGCCCTCCTCGGGCGCGACTACGACATCGACACGCACTTGACGCCGCGTTACCAGCCTTGGGATGAGCGGCTGTGCCTGGTGCCCGATGGCGACCTCTTCCGCGCAATCCGCGGCGGCAAAGCGGAAATCGTCACCGACCAGATTGAGACCTTCACCCCGGAAGGCATTCGCTTGAAGAGCGGACGGGAATTGGCGGCAGATGTCATCGTCACCGCTACCGGCCTGCGCCTGCTCCCGGGTGGCGGTCTCAAGGTGCAAGTGGACGGTGTTCCCGTGGACCTCGGCGCCACCTACGCCTACCAAGGCGTCATGCTCGGCAATTTGCCGAACATCAGTTTCTGCGTGGGTTACATCAACGCTTCGTGGACGCTGCGCGCAGACCTCGTATCGCGTTGGGTATGTCGCGTGTTGCGCTTGATGGACCGCAAGGGCTACACCGTGGTGCGTCCGCGTTGCGACGCGTCTACCTTGCAACCGCACCCCTTGCTGGAGTTCCGCGCCGGGTACGTTCAGCGGTCAGTCGATATCTTTCCGAAGCAGGGCGCGGCGTTGCCGTGGCGGTTCAAGCAAAACTTCCTGTTCGACCTCGCCATGCTTCGCTGGCGCCCCTTGCGCGACGGGACGCTGGAGTTCACGAAAGGATCGCCGTCGTCCTAGTTCCGTCTTTGGTTTCGGCCTGATTGCCTGCCTGAGTACAGACCGGTTTCAGGCCTCGGCCAGAATCCAGC
>JBEGRA010000007.1:0-3167 GCA_041180705.1 Pseudomonadota bacterium
CCGTTCGTCTCCGCCATCACCTTCGTCAGCGCCGCAGTCAGCGTCGTCTTGCCGTGGTCAACGTGACCAATCGTGCCGACGTTCACGTGCGGCTTGCTGCGGTTGAATTTTTCCTTGGACACGCTGCGTACTCCCGAATCTGTTTTGCTTCAAACCGAAATGACAACGAACCGGAGACTGGAGCCCACGACCGGGATTGAACCGGTGACCTCGTCCTTACCAAGGACGTGCTCTACCGACTGAGCTACGTGGGCCTTCAAACCTGCGGCGACCTCGCCCCGACGGCACGCCCGGCCGGCCTTGCGACTGGAGCGGGTGATGGGAATCGAACCCACGCCATCAGCTTGGAAGGCTGAGGTTCTACCATTGAACTACACCCGCCTGGCACCGGCTTCCGCCGGACTTCCGCTGACCGTTCTCGCCTGGACGCCCGGCTTGCCGGGACTGGACTCCGCTTCTGACCGTTGAAACCGAAAAACCAAAAAATTCAAGTGGTGGAGGGGGAAGGATTCGAACCTTCGAAGGCATAAGCCGGCAGATTTACAGTCTGCTCCCGTTGGCCGCTTGGGTACCCCTCCGGTAAAGAGCCGCGTATTCTCAGCCCAGACCGGGGCAATGTCAACTACCCTCCACGATCAGCTTCACGGGCCCGGGACCGCGACATCCTGGAGACCCGCAGCCAACCCGTTCCGGCCAGACAATGACGCCGCACGTTCGGCGAGGATAGCGGTTTTTATCGGCTAATTGGCGGCAGCAGGCAGCGCAGGGACTTCCGTCACCACGACCACCACGCGCCGATTCGCGTTCCGCCCGGCCGCATCGCGGTTGTCCGCAATGGGATGCTGCGCCCCGAAGCCGGCCACCTGCAGACGCTCCGCCGCGACGCCGTGGTCGGTCAACTGGCGCACCACGTGCGCCGCCCGGGCCGAGCTCAGTTCCCAGTTGGAGGGGTAGGAAGCGTTCCGGATCGGCAGGTTGTCGGTATGCCCCTCCACCCGGATGGCGTGGGGAAAGGGGGCCAGGATGCCCGCCAACTGGTCGATGACCGGCAGCGCCGCCGGAGCCAGTTCCGCCTGCCCGCTGGCGAACAGGATGTCTGCCTTGATTTCCACCTCGAGCTGGCGGTCGGACTGGCGGACTTCCACCTGCCGGCTGTCGATCATGCCTTGCAGGGCGCCGCGGACTTGCTGGGCCATCTGGCCGAGCGGGGTAGCGGGTACCGCCGTCGCCCCACTGCCGCGCCGCTCCGGTCCGGGCGGGTTCGGCCGGGGGTCCCGCAGCTTCAACAGCGCCGTCGGCCGGACCCCCGCGAGCTGGCTGCCGCGCGAAGCGTCTTTGGTGCTGGTAATGGGCGAGATGGTGCGCGGTGCACCGCGGAATGCCGCGACCAGCGAGTCGGAGAGGATGCGGTACTTGCCCTCGTTCACCGAGGACATGGAGTACATCACCACGAAAAAGGCCAGCAGCAGCGTGATGAGGTCCCCGTAGGGGATGGCCCAGGCTTCCGCGTTCAGGTGCTCTTCGTGCTTGGGCTTGCGCGCCATGGTCCTGCCCCGCCGGTGCTAGTGGGCCAGGTAGCCGCGCAAGCGCGACTCGATGTTGCGCGGGTTCTCGCCCTGCGCGATGCCGATGAGACCTTCGATGGCCATCTGGCGGAGTTGGGTCTGGTGGTGGACCAACTGCTTCAACTTCGACGCCATGGGCAGGAACACCAGGTTCGCGAGACCAATGCCGTAGACCGTGGCCGTAAAGGCGGCGGAGATGCCGTGCCCCAGCTTGGACGGGTCCGAGAGGTTCTGCATGACGGCCATCAGACCCAGCACCGCGCCGATGATGCCAAGGGTGGGCGCGTAGATGCCCATGCCTTCGAACACCTTCGCCGCGGAGTTGTCGGCGTGTTCGCGGGTTTCGAGTTCCACCTCGAGCAGGTTGCGGATGGCGTCCGGTTCGCCGCCGTCCACCAACGACTGCAAGCCCTTGCGCATGAAGTCATCCTTCTCGGACTCCACGGCCGGCTCGAGCCCCAGCAGCCCCTGTTTGCGCGCCACATTGCTCCATTCCACGATGCGCGCAATGGTGGCTTCGGGGTCGTGGACCGGCGGCTTGAACACCCAGCCGACGATGGCCATGGCGCGCTTGAACGTGGGCAGCGGCGTCTGGAGGAAGATGGCAGCCAGCGTCCCGAGCACCACGATGACGAAGGCAGCGCTGCCCAGCAAGGCATGAATGCCCGCACCTTTGAGTACCGCACCGAGCAGCAGTGCCACAAGCGCAAGGACGATACCGGCGAGGCTCAGGATATCCATCGCTGCTTCAAGCCCCCGTCCAACTGCCGAGGCGGGCTCGCAGACGCACCAGCGCCTGGCCATGAATCTGGCAAACGCGAGACTCGCTCACTTCGAGGATTTCACCGATCTCGCGCAGGTTCAGTTCCTCGTCGTAGTAGAGGGAAAGCACCAGCTTTTCCCGCTCCGGCAGGCCGTCGATGGCCGCTGCCAAGGCACGACGGAAGCCCTCGCCTTCCAGTCGGTCTGCCGGGCCGGGGGCATCGTCGCGCAACGTGTCCAGGGGGCTGGATTCGTCGCCATCACCGGAGGACCACTGGTCGATGCTGAACACGCGGCAGCTGACGGCGTCGGCGACAGTACGGTGGTAGTCGTCGAGAGTGATACCCAGCGCAGCCGCCACATCCGTGGCTCGGGCATCGCGCCCGGTGGCGTTTTCGATGGTGCGGACCGCTTCGGCCATTTCGCGCACGCCGCGATGCACCGAGCGCGGTGTCCAGTCGGATTTCCGCACTTCGTCCAGCATGGCGCCGCGGATACGGATGCCGGCGTAAGTCTCGAAATTCGCGCCCTTGTCGGCGCTGAAATGGCGGGCAGCGTCCAGCAGACCGAGCATGCCGGCCTGGATAAGGTCGTCCACTTCGACATTGGGCGGCAAACGAGCCACGAGGTGGTAGGCAATGCGCTTCACGAGATCGGCATGCCGCAGTACCAGCGCTTCCTGGGAAGCGGGAGGCGGCTGGGCCGCCGACGGTCGAGCCACCGCCGCATAGTGCTTGTTTGCATTCATTGCAGGCCGCCTGTTGCCGGCGCCGCATGCGCCAGCCGTTCCACGAAGAACTCGAGATGTCCCCGCATCCCCGCGGGCACGCTCCAGCTATC
>JBEGRA010000008.1:0-5085 GCA_041180705.1 Pseudomonadota bacterium
TCGCCGTCGGGAAGGCCGTGATGCGCAAGCGCACCACTTCACCGGCCCGCATGGGCTCGGGGTGTTCCCAGGACCGCCGATAACGGCAACGCAGGATGCCGTCCGTCAGGTTCATCGCATAACCCTGCGGATAGTCTTCACTTGGTGGATACACATCCACCAGTTTCACGGTGAAGTCCGTGTCGGGGCAATCCGTGGACACCCACAGCACCGCTTCGATGGGCCCGGCAATGACAAGGTCGTGCTCCAGCACGGGCGTCGTGAAGGCGAGCACATCGGGACGGTCGGCCGTGGCACGCCCCGGCACGGTGGATCCGAAGAAGGCCAGGCCTTCGCGCTGGTCGAAGGCACCGCCCACCATGATGGGCTGGCCGCTGGTGATGGTGCCGCCGATGGACGGCACCGGTGTCTTGGGGTCGTAACGGAAACTCCGAGCCGGCGCACCGGCGGCGGGCTTGGCGAGCGAGAGGGAAGGAGCCGCATCACCTTCAGCGCCATGCAGGAAATAGCGTTGTGAACGAAGGCCCGGCAGAGGCCAAGCAGAAGCCGTGCGCCATTCGCCACCATGATCGAGACGGCCGGCCGCATTGCGTCTCCCGCTGCCACCGCCCATCAGGAAGTAGTGCACCGCAGGCTCTGCCACCAGCATGGTCCGCACCGGCGCGCGCGCTTTCACCGGCAGATAGTGCGCAAAGAACCGCCGACGCAACTCGGGAAGATCTTGCGCACCGTCCGCATGTGAACTGGCGTCATGGCTCATGCCGCTGCGAACACCGGCGAAGGCCCCCGCACCGCCAAGCACTGCCGCAGCACCGAAGTCCACGTCGCCGGCAAAGGTTTCGTGGTTGTTGCCGTGCGTCCACGGGCCCAACAGCAAATGCTGCGGCGAATGCTTCAACCGGCGCAGTGCGGTGTAGTTGTCTACCGTGCTGCGCGGGTAAGGGTCGTACCAGGAAGACATCCACCACACCGGCACATCGCTGAAAGGCTTGCGGAAGCCTTCGGCGTAAATGCCCAACTGTTTCCAGAAGCCGTCGAAGTGGCCTGCTTCCCATTGGTCAAACACGTAGTCTTCGTATTCGGGCGCGAGACTGAGCGGTGAATGCCCCCGCGTCCACGGCAGCTTGCCGAACCACTCGTGCAGATCGATGGCCTTGAACGCCGCCGCCAAGGCCGGATTGCCCTTGATTTCAGGCGCTTCCTGCGCAGCCTTGAAGGCCCACGTCACCTGCTTCATCTCGAAGGCGCCGCCCTGACGGATGCCGCCCTGGAAGGCATTGGCGAAGCCGCCGGAATCCAGAAACAACGCGGCCACTCCAGGCGCGCCGGCACAAGCCAGCGCAGTAGCGGTATGCGCGCCGTACGAAAGGCCCTGCACGCCAATGCGGCCATCGCACCATGGCTGCTGGAGCAGCCAAGCGCAGCAGTCGTAGCCATCGGCGCCATCACTCAGGTACTTCACGTACTCGCCGTCGGAACCGCCGCGACCACGGCAGTCCTGGTAGACCACGGCGTAGCCGAGCTGCGCCGTCTGCATGGCGAGCTCGTGGCTCGCATGCCGCAAGGTGTTCCCGGACTTGCCGTAGGGCGTGCGTTCGAGAATGACAGGCCAGGGGCCGGCACCTGCCGCGGCAGTGGCGGGCAAGTAGATATCGGTCGCCAGCTCCACGCCATCACGCATTCGCACGCGCACATCGCGCTGCCAACGTACCTTTGCGCCGGGCTCGTTCAGCAGCGTGTTCCGCATTGGCAGAGCCGGCACAGGCTCGACGGCCGCCTGCGCCCAAGGGGGCGCTGCCAGCGCTGCCGCCAACTGGAGGAACTGTGCCGCGAAGGCGCGACGGCTAAGGCTTGGCGACTTCACGCGCCACACGGAAGCCGAGGTCGAAGGCGCGCAGCGATGGCACGGCACGTTCACGCGCCGCGCTACGCACGGCTGCCGGCGAGGACAGGAACGAACCGCCACGAATGCCACGAAGCGTGCAGCCGGACCATTCCCAGGCGCGCCCATCCAGCGGGCCGCCATTGCGACTGGTGGTCTGGCAGTCCTGCACCCATTCGCGGGCGTTGCCAAGCAGATCCAGAAGGTCGAAGGCATTCGGCGGAAACCGGCCCGGCACAGCGAGGCCAGCGACGCCATCGCGGCAATTCGCTTGCCAGCGCCCGAGCAGACGCGGCGGGTACGACTCGACCGCATCCTGGTCCAGCACGTTTGCGTTGTCGCAAAGCGTGGCATCCCAGCTTTCGGCCACTGCATCGCGCGTGGCAAAACTGCGCGCGGCGGAACTGCCGGCACGAGCGGCGTATTCCCATTCCAATTCGCTGGGCAAACGGTACTTCTGGCCAGTAGTGCTCGACAGCCATTCCACGTAGGCGCGGGCGTCGTCCCAGGAAATGCAGGTCACCGGCAAGTCCGGCGAAGCAGGCGCCAGCGTGGCTTCACCAGCGCTCTGCCAATCCATGCCGTCTTCCACCACCCACCCGCCAGCAAATGCCTGACAGCGCGGCTCCACGGTGTGTTGCGTGGCTTTGGCGAAGGCACGGTACTGCGCCACCGTCACTTCGGTGCGCGACAGCAGGAACGAGCGCGCCAGCCGAACCGTCCACGCCGGCGTTTCGCCAGTGGTGGTGTCGGCTTCGCGGGCCTCGGGCTGCGTGCCGTAGCGGAACTCGCCGGCGGGCACGGTGACCATGAGCGGACAGTCGGCGCAGTCACGCAACTGCCCCGGCGGCAACACTTCGATGAGCGGAGCGCCAGCGGCAGTGTCGGGCGTTGCCGACGCAGGCACAGGCGCAACCACAGGTCCGGCCGCAGGTGCAGCCGCAGGGGACGCCTTCGGCACCACTGTGGGAGGCAATGAGGCAGGCAACACCGCGGCGGGCGGAGCCGAGGGCGCCTGCGCCGGGGGAGCCGCGCGCTGGATGGCGCCGCTGGCCGACTGCGCAAAGGCTGCAGGCGCAACACCGCCCACCAACATGACCAGCAAGGCGATGCCCGCCAGACGCCAGCCTGCACTGACGACGCCCTGCAGCGCGCTCACTTGTCCAACTCCTGCGCCACGCGGAAGCCCAGCGCGTCGTTGCGCTCGGCGGCATCTGCACCGGCCCGTGCGGCGCTACGCAGTGCCGCGGGCGGCGAATTCCACGCACCACCGCGCACCACGCGTTGCGAACAGCCACCCACCCAGACCCAAGGGCGAACGTCTTCGGCACGCCCCACGTAGCTGTCTGTCAGGCAATCCAAAGTCCACTCGGCAACATTGCCGAGCAGGTCCTGCAACCCGAACGCATTGGCATGAAAGCGCCCGACCGGCGCGACATCGCTGAAGCCGTCGCGGCAAGGCACGGCGGGCTGTCCGAGATGCAGGACTTCTTCGGCCACGAGGTCGTAACCGTTGGCCTCACCGCAGCCCAGCGCCGGCTCGTCACCCCAGGGCCGAAGCGTGGTGCTGCCAGCGCGGACCGCAAATTCCCACTCGCCCTCGCTCGGCAGACGATAAGGCCGCCCCGTCTTGCGGGCCAGCCACTGCGCATAGGCCTGCGCATCGGCGAATGACACGCAACTCACCGGATGACTCTCCAACGGCGCGGCAGGCAGCAAGGGGTTCAGCCAGGTGCGAGTACGGTCCAACCGGTAGCGACCCGTGGCGGTGTCGAGCGAACGGCAACCGGGCTTGGGTTCATAGGCCGCCTCTGCGATGAAGCGCGCGTATTCGCCACGGGTAACTTCACGGCGCCCCAGCGCGAAGGCGTGAGGCACCTTCACCACCTGCGAGCCCGGCAGCGGTTCACCGGGAGTGCCCAGCACGAAAGTGCCGGCGGGCAACACCACCATCTCGGGGCAATCCGGGCAGTCCCGGAAGAACGTGCCCGGTGCCGCTGCGCGCGGCTCTGCCGCGGCAGCCGCAGACAACGCGCCCAGCGCGGGGCCCAGGAACAAACAGACCGCAGCAAGCACTGCGCCAACGGACGGCGTGAAGCGAAGAGACGTCATACCAGCAGTCTACCGAACCTCTAAGGCGCCGGGCGTATCGCCACGAACAACTGCGCGTCCCCGCGCTGTACCAGCAAGGCGACGGGCTTGCCGCTTGCCGCTGCCGCACGCAGCTGTTCGGGCGCATTGATCGGACGTCCGTTCACGCCAAGAACGATGTCGCCTGGCTCGAGGCCAGATTCGGCCGCAGGGCCGCTCACATCTTGCACCAACACCCCGGCGCCGGCCGGCACGCGCCGCGACTTCCTCTCATCCGCGGTCAAAGCGCGCACGGAAAGCCCCAGCCGCCCGCCATGCGCCTGCTTGCCGGCAGAGGCGGTCTTGGTCGTGGGCTCGTCCAGTTCACCGATAGTGACCTTCAGCGTACGCCGCGAACGGTCCCGCCAGACCTCCAGCGCGGCTGTGCTGCCCGGCTTCAGCCGCGACACACGCGCTGGCAGTTCGCTCGAATGGTCGATGGCAATGCCATCCAGCCCGGTGATGACATCGCCCGCTTCCACGCCGGCCCGGTCCGCCGGGGAACCGTTTTCCACGCCGCTCACCAGCGCGCCGTGCGGACGGTCCAGCCCGAAGCTGTCCGCCAACTGCTGGTCCACTTCCTGAATGGTGACGCCGATGCGGCCACGCCGAACCTTGCCGGTGGTCAGCAACTGGTCCTTCACATACACGGCCAGGTCGATGGGAATGGCAAACGACAAACCCATGTAGCCGCCCGTGCGGCTGTAGATCTGCGAATTGATGCCGACGACCTCGCCGGCCAGATTGAACAACGGCCCACCCGAGTTGCCCGGGTTGACGGCGACGTCCGTCTGGATGAATGGCGTGAAGTTCTCGTCGGGCAGCGCGCGCGCCTTCGCACTGACGATGCCCGCGGTAACACTGTTGTCGAAACCGAAAGGGGAGCCGATGGCCAGTACCCATTGGCCTGGCAACAGGGCGTCCGGGTTGCCGAGCTTCACGGTCGGCAGCCCCTTCGCGGCAATGCGCAGCACGGCCACGTCCGTGCGCTTGTCCATGCCCACCACCTTCGCGGTGAACTCGCGCCGGTCCGTCAGACGCACCGTCACTTCGGAGCCCGTGCCCACCACATG
>JBEGRA010000009.1:0-2749 GCA_041180705.1 Pseudomonadota bacterium
CGTTCAGGCAATATTCGAGTTCGCTGGAAAGCACTGTTCAGTCCGCCTCTTCCATGGTGCACAGCAGGGGGTGCTGGTGCTGACGAGCGTAGGCGGTGACCTGCGCTACCTTGGTTTCCGCAATCTCGTAGGTGAAGGAGCCGCAGACCCCCTTGCCATTGGTATGCACCTCGAGCATGACGCGGGTGGCCCGGATACGGTCCAGACCGAAGATGCGCTGCAGCACGTCGACCACGAACTCCATGGGAGTGTAGTCGTCGTTCAGCAGCAGCACGTGGTAGCGCGAGGGGCGCTTCAGTTGAGGCGCGGCTTCCTCCACGACCAGACCGCCGCCCGGGTCTTCACCGGTAGGGCGCTCGGGCGGGTCGGCAGGGCCGGCATGCAGGGGATAGGGATTCACATGCCCTTTATAGGGCCGCCCTACCCCGATGACAAGGTGGAAAGTAGTACTGGACATGCACCCGGCCCGGAACCGGCGGAATCCCCGCGGAATTTGTGGACTGGTGTACCAAAAAAAGCATCCAAGGCACGGATTCCCTTGAGCCTTTTCCCCTGCTCCCCGTATTATGTACGAATGCAGGAATGTGCCCGATGAAGCTCGCATTGGCCGGCGCCGCCGGAACCCGGGTAGCCGGTTGGGTGGAGGGTCGCGGCCCCCTGCTGGCTTCCGTGCCACTGGCGCTTGGGGTCGCCTTCCTCGCCGCCCGTCTCGTTCTCGGTTTCCTCGCCGCCCAGCACTCCGGCAACAACGCGCAAATCGCGAACGTTGCCCTGCCCGCCATCACCGGGGCCGCCCCCACGGGCATCGACGCCGGCACCATCGCCAACGCCCACCTCTTCGGTATCGCCGGTGCTGCCGGTGGTACGGATGCAGCCGGAGCTGCCACTTCCGCCTCCTCACTGGTACTGGCCGGCACCATCGCTTACCGCGACCCGGGCCTCGGCTTTGCCATCCTCGGCGAGTCCGCGGAGGCCGCGAAGTTTTACCGCATCGGCGATGTGGTCCCGGGTGGCGCGAAACTCCGCGCCGTCTACGCGGACCATGTGGAACTGGACGCCGGCGGTTCCGTGCAGACGCTGGCCCTGCCCCGTCAGGCTCTCACCGGCATCGGCATGCCCGCTTCGCCGCTGCCCGTGGCCGCCGCGCCCATGGCAATGCCCTCGTTCCCGAACCGCCCCGCCGGTCTGCCCACGGTCAACCGCGCCATGGCGGACGACCCGGCTTTCGTCGCTGAAATCATCCGCCCCACGCCGGTGCTGATGGATGGACAGTTGCAGGGCTTCCGGGTGTACCCGGGCCGCGACCGCGGCGCCTTCGGCAGCCTGGGCCTCCAGCCCGGCGACATGATTACGCAGGTGAACGGCTCGCCGCTCACCGACCCCGCCCGCGGCCTCTCGGCCATCACCGGCCTCCAGCCGGGCGACCGGGTCAACGTCACGGTGTCGCGCAACGGCGTGACGCGAGACATCACCATCGAAGCCAGCCAGCTTGCCAAAGCTGCCAGCTCGGCCGCCCCGCCCCCGGAGCCCACCGAATGACGATCGATCACGCCGGCCTGCCTCCTTCCCTGCGTTCGCGCGTTCTGGCATTGGCCCTTGCCATGGCGCCAGTGCTGGCTGCGGGCCCCGGCCTCGTGCCTGCCGCCCTGGCCCAAGAGCCTGGTCTGCCTGCCGCAGCAACGCCGGCCGCAACTCCCGCAGCCCCCGCTGCCGCAACGGGCGTGAACCCCGCCATCACTCAGTCCCTATCGTCGCGCTCCAACGGCCCGCTCATCACGCCGAACTACAAAGACGCGGACCTTGGGCAGATCGTCGAGGCAGTGAGCCAGGTCACCGGCAAGAACTTCATCATCGACCCGCGCGCCACGGCGCAGGTGACGATGCTCTCCGCCACGCCGATGTCGCCGGAGGCTTTCTACGAAGCCTTCCTGTCCATCCTGCAAGTACACGGCTTCGTGGCGGTGCCTTCGGGCCGCGTGTGGAAGATCATCCCGGATGCCAACGCGCGTCAGGTGCCGGCGAACGACCTTCCCGAAAAAGTGAGCGCCACCTCGGACGAAATCGTCACGCAGGTGCTGCAGGTGCGTAACGTCAGCGCCGCCCAGTTGGTGCCCATCCTGCGTCCGCTCATCCCGCAGTACGGTCACCTAGCAGCGTACCCGTCTTCGAACATCCTCATCATCTCCGACCGCGCCAACAACGTGAACCGGCTCATCCGGATCATCAAGCGCATTGACCAGGGCGGCGACGAGGACATCGACGTCATCCGTCTCGAACACGCCTCGGCGGCCGAAGTGGTTCGCGTGGTGAACTCGCTCGCCACTGCGCAAGCCGGTGCCGAAGGTGGCGGCGTGAAGCTGGTGGCGGATGAACGCACCAACAGCGTCTTGCTCAGCGGGGAAAGCGGTCAGCGTCTGCGTCTGAAGGCCTTGGTGGCCCACCTCGACACGCCGCTCGAGTCGGGCGGCGACACGCAGGTGCGCTATCTGCGGTACTCCGATGCCGAAAAGATTGCGGTGAAGCTGAAGGAACAGCTGAACGGCCTGCAAGCCGCCTCCGGCGGCACGCCCTCCGGCCCGGCAGCCAGCCGCGGTGAAGGCGGCACCACGCTGTGGGCAGACCCGGAAACCAATGCGCTGGTCATCACGGCCCCCCCGAAGATCATGCGGTCGCTCATGTCCGTGGTGGACCGTCTGGACATCCGCCGCGCGCAAGTGCTGGTGGAAGCCATCATCGTCGAAGTGTCCGG
>JBEGRA010000010.1:0-7415 GCA_041180705.1 Pseudomonadota bacterium
GGGATTCATTCAACGCCGTGCCGTTTCCGCCGTCTGTAGGCAATTTCCGCAAGCAAGTGCTTGATTTTGCGATGTTGCCGAAAAGCAACAGAAAAGACCTGGGGGGGATTCGTGCAAGGACTGTCATCTTCCCTTAAACTTCCTGCATTGCAATAAACGGGATATCCCGTGTTGCCTCCCGGCAACCCGGCAGGTTTTGTTCGAATAAACGAAGGGAGCACCCCATGTCTGTGCAGTTCCGCCGCTCGGCGCGCCTTGCGGCCGCCGTTTCCAGTGTCCTTTCCGCACCAGTCCTGCTGGGCGGTGCCGCGGTTCTCGGCTTCATGCCGGGCTTGGCCCACGCGCAGGAAACCACCGCGCAGATCCTGGGTTCCGTCACGAGCGCTGACGGCAAGGCTCTCGCCAACGCCAAGGTCACCATCACGCACGTGCCGTCGGGCACGAAGTCCACTTCCACCACGAACGACGCTGGCCGCTTCGGTGTGGGTGGCGTGCGCGTCGGTGGTCCGTTCCGCGTGGAAGTGCAGGCGGACGGTTACGAAGCCCGCACCGTCGACAACGTGTTCACGAGCCTCGGTCGTCCGTTCTCGCTCGGCGTCGCGCTGAAGGCGCTGGAAGTCGTCGGCGAAGTGGAAGTGTCCGCCACGCGTGAAAGCGAAGCGCAGTTCGGCGTCACCGCGGCCTTCTCGGCTCGCCAGATCGCCAATTCTCCCAGCATCAACCGCGACCTGAAGGACGTGGTCCGCAACGACCCCGCCATCTACCTCGACCCGCAGAACGGCAACGCCATCTCCATCGCGGGCCAGAACAACCGCTTCAACAGCCTGACCGTCGACGGCGTGAAGCAGAACGACGACTTCGGCCTGAACGGCTCGGGCTACGCCACGAACCGCTCGCCCATCTCGCTGGACGCGGTGCAGAGCCTGTCGGTGCTCACCTCGCCCTACGACACGCAGTACTCGGGCTTCCAGGGTGGCGCCATCAACGTCGTGACGAAGTCGGGTACCAACGACTTCCACGGCTCGGCGTACTACTACTACAACGACCAAAGCATGGCCGGCTCCAAGACCAAGGACCGCACCGGGCTGACGCCGTACAAGAGCATCCGTCTCACGTTCGAAGAGAAGAGCTACGGCGCCACCATCGGTGGTCCGATCATCCAGGACAAGCTGTTCTTCTTCGCCAACTACGAAAAGTTCGAGCGCACCGCGCCCGTGGACATCGGCCCGGCCGGCTCCAGCCTGCCCACCAAGCTGCTGGCCCCGACGCAGGCGGAATACGACTCGGTGGTTGCGGCTGCGAAGGCGACCTACAACTACGACCCGCTGGCCATTCCCACCTCGGTGCCCGAGCAGAGCGAGAAGGTGTTGGTGAACCTTGACTGGAACATCAACGACAACCATCGCGTGCGCTACAGCTATCAGCGCACCGAGGACTTCGACGTTTCCGGCTATGGCACCAGCGCCACCAGCCGTTCGTTCATCTCCCCCTCGCAGTGGTACGAGCGCGGTTACAAGCTCGACCAGCAGGTGGTGCAGGTGTTCTCCACCTGGACGGACGCCCTGTCGACCGAATTCAAGTACGCCAAGAAGAAGGTGGCGAACCGTCAGGAGCCGCTGGGTGGCAACACCTTCGCGCAGATGACCATCAACGGCTTTGCCAACGGTGGTGCCGTGGTCATCGGTCCGGACATCTCGCGTCACGCCAACAAGCTGCGCAACCAGACGGAACAGTGGAAGTTCAAGGCGAACTACCTGTTGGGTGACCACACCCTGTCGGCCGGCCTCGAGCGCGAAACCCTCGATGTGTTCAACATCTTCGTGCAGAACGCGCAGGGCTCGTACGTCTTCAACAACCTCGCCGACTTCACCAACCGTGTCGCGGCTTCGTTCAGCTACACCAACTCGGTGCTGTCGAACCCGAACAACCCGGATGACGCTGCCGCGCTCTTCGGCTTCACCAATACCGCCATGTACCTGCAGGACCGTTGGCAGGCCGCCGACGACTTGCTCGTCACGTACGGCGTTCGCGCCGAGCGGTTCACCTCCGGTGACTCGCCGCGTTCGAACCCGGGCTTCCTGAGCCGCTACGGCTTCGCCAGCAACGACACGCTGGATGGTCGCAAGCTCATCAGCCCGCGTATCGGTTTCGAGTGGAACTGGCGTGAAGACACGCAGGTTCACGGCGGCATCGGTCTGTTCGGCGGTGGTACGCCGAACGTCTGGATCAGCAACAGCTACAGCAACGACGGCGTCGTGCTGGCCAGCCAAAGCATCAGCGCGTCGACCACGGCAACCAACCTCACGGCGCTGCAGACCGCCGCGCTGCGTGGCTTCAACGGCTTCGACATTCCTGCCGCCGTGCAGACGCAGCAGACGACGCTCGCCGGTGCGGGCACCGTCAACGCGCTGGCCCCGAACTTCAAGATTCCGAGCAGCTGGAAGTACACCCTGGGTGTCGACCACGAGACGGATATCCTGGGCTTCGGCAAGGACTGGAAGCTGTCTGCCGAACTGCAGTACACCAAGGTGAAGAATGCGGTGCTTTGGCAGGACCTGCGTCTCGTGCCCATCGGCACGCTGCAGGACGGCCGCGTGCGTTACGGCTACCGCTCCACGGACTTGGCGTATGTCGGCAGCACCTCGCAGACCCGCAACTCGGGCATCAACGACCTGCTCCTGACGAACACCAACCAGGGCAAGAGCTCGGTGCTGTCTTTGGAAGCGGCGAAGACCTGGGACACGGCCTACGGCAAGATCGACTTCTCGCTGGGCTACGCCTACACGCGTGCCAAGGACGTCAGCCCGGCCACGAGCTCGGTCGCGCTGTCGAACTGGGACAACATGGCGACGTCCAACGTGAACAACCCGGACCTCGCCACCTCGAACTACGAGGTGCGTCACCGCTTCCCGCTGCGTTTGAGCTGGCGCAAGAACCTGTTCGGCGACAACGAGACGGCCGTGAACCTGTTCATGGAGCGTCGCGCCGGTCTGCCGTTCAGCTTCACGTTCGCGGGTACGGCGTCGAGCCTGACGGGTACGAATGCTGACTTGGCTGCCGTCAACGTCTTCGGTGACCCGCGTCAGGACAACCGCTTCCGCCAGCTGTTCTACGTGCCGAACGGCCCGACGGACGTGATGTTCTCCACGGCGACGGCCACCGGCCTGAACTGGGCGCTGCTCGACTCGTGGATCACCGCGAACGGTCTCGACAAGTACCGTGGCAAGATCGTGCCCCGCAATGCCTTCCGCAGCCCGTGGCTCACCACGGCGGACCTGCAGATCCGTCAGGAACTGCCGGGCTTCGGCGAAGGGCACAAGGGCGTGCTCACCATCGACATCCTGAACTTCGCCAACATGCTCAACAAGAAGTGGGGCAACTTCGGCCAGGTCGGGTTCCCGTACACGGTCGGCGTGGTTGGCGTGGAAGGTATCGATGCCGCCACGGGCAAGTACATCTACCGTGGTCTGTCGAACGTCGCTGCGACGGGCATCGGTAATGTGGCCCTCAACTCCAACCCGCCGCAGCAGTCGCTGTGGCGCGTTCAGGTCGGTCTGCGTTACGAGTTCTGATCGGGTTAGTCCAAGCCTTCAGTGCTCTACGCAACGGGGGTGGTCCGCAAGGGCCACCCCCGTTTTCTTTGCAGTGACTTTTGTCTTGTGGGAGCGAGCTTGCTCGCGATTGTCGGCAGCAAGCTGCCTTCCACAAGAAGGGGATCATTGTGGGAGCGAGCTTGCTCGCGACGGATCAGCCGCCGCGGTGGTCGATGAGGTGCTGCACCACGGACGGGTCGGCCAGCGTCGAGGTGTCGCCCAGGCTGTCGATTTCGTTCGCGGCCACCTTGCGCAGGATGCGCCGCATGATCTTGCCCGAGCGCGTCTTCGGCAGGCCTGGTGCCCACTGGATGACATCGGGTGCGGCGATGGGGCCGATGATCTGCCGCACCGTGGCGCGCAGGGCCTGCCGCAGTTCCTCGGAAGGCTCGATGCCGGCCTTCAACGTGACATACGCGTAGATGCCCTGGCCCTTGAGGTCATGGGGGTAGCCCACCACGGCGGCCTCTGCCACGGACAGGTGCGCCACCAGCGCGCTTTCCACTTCGGCCGTGCCCATGCGGTGGCCGGACACGTTGATGACGTCGTCCACGCGGCCGGTAATCCACCAGTAGCCGTCTTGGTCACGCCTTGCGCCGTCACCGGTGAAATAGGTACCGGGGAAGGTCTTGAAGTAGGTGTCGATGAACCGCTGGTGGTCGCCGAAGACGCTGCGCATCTGGCCGGGCCAGCTGTCGAGCAGTACAAGGTTGCCGTCCGTCGCGCCTTCCAGCACGCGCCCCTCGTTGTCCACCAGGGCAGGGCGTACACCGGGCAGCGGCCGCGTGGCTGAACCGGGTTTCAGGGGCGTTGCGCCCGGCAGCGGGGAAATGAGCACGCCGCCGGTTTCGGTCTGCCACCAAGTGTCCACCACCGGGCAGCGGCGCTCGCCGACCACACGGTGGTACCACTCCCAGGCCTCGGGGTTGATGGGCTCACCCACGCTGCCGAGCAAGCGCAAGCTGCTGCGGCGATGGCGCGTAACGAACTCGTCGCCTTCCCGCATGAGCGCACGGATGGCCGTGGGGGCGGTGTAGAAAATGGTCACTTGATGCTTGTCGATGACCTCCCAGCAACGTCCGGCATCCGGGTAGTTGGGCACGCCCTCGAACATGAGGGTGGTGGCGCCATTGGACAGCGGGCCATAGACCACGTAGCTGTGGCCGGTCACCCAGCCCACATCCGCAGTGCACCAGAAGACATCGCTGGCGCGGTGGTCGAACACCTCGCGGAAGGTGTAGTTGGCGTAGACGAGATAGCCGCCGGTGGTGTGCAGCACGCCCTTCGGTTTGCCGGTGCTGCCCGAGGTGTAAAGGATGAACAGTGGGTCCTCGGCGCCCATCACTTCCGGCTCGCACCAGTCGGGGGCGGATGCCATCAGGTCCTCGTAGTGCACGTCGCGCTGCGCGTTCCAGTGCACGTGCCCGCCGGTGCGGCGCACCACCACCACGCGTTGTACGCAGGCCGTGGTCGGGTCCAGCAGGGCTTGGTCCACATTTGCTTTCAACGGCACCTTGCGGCCACCGCGCAGACCTTCGTCCGCGGTAATCACCAACGTGGAACCGCAGTCGGCGATGCGGCTGGCCAGCGAGTCGGGGGAGAACCCGCCGAACACGATGCTGTGCACGGCGCCGATGCGCGTGCAGGCGAGCATGGCCACCGCAGCTTCGGGAATCATGGGCAGATACAGCGTGACGCGGTCGCCTTTCTTGACGCCGAGTTCGCGCAGGCCGGCAGCGAACCGGTTCACCTGAACATACAGCTCACCGTAGGTGATGACGCGGCTTTCACTCGGGTCATCGCCTTCCCAGATGATCGCGGCGGTGTTGCGGTGGGCTGCAAGATGGCGGTCCACGCAGTTGGTGGAGACGTTCAGTTGGCCATCGGCAAACCAGCGGATATGGAAGTCGTCGAGTGCGTAGCTGGTGTCCTTCACCTGGGTGTAGGGCTTCAGCCAGTCGATACGCTGTCCTACCTCACCCCAGAAACCGGCCGGGTCTTCCAGGCTGTGCGCGTAGGCCGCGTGGTAGGCGGCTTCGCTGGTAGTACCGGGGCCGCCGAAACCGGCGGGGACAGGGTAGGTCGTGCTCATTCGGGCTGTCCACGTTAAGCTGGGGTTCGCCGAATACTAACGCATACGCTTCAGGGGAACCCGCCATGGCCCAGACGCCTGCCACCACCGGTATCGACAGCGCCCACCGTCGGGTCATTTTTGCTTCCAGCCTGGGTACCGTATTCGAGTGGTACGACTTCTACCTGTACGGTTCGCTGGCGGCGCTCATCTCGAAGCAGTTCTTCTCCGGCGTGAACGAGACCACCGGTTTCATCTTCGCGCTGCTGGCCTTCGCGGCGGGCTTCTTCGTGCGCCCTTTCGGCGCACTGGTGTTCGGTCGCCTTGGCGACCTGGTGGGGCGCAAGCACACCTTCCTGGTCACCATCGTCATTATGGGCAGTTCCACGTTCCTCGTGGGCTGCTTGCCGAGCTATCAGTCCATCGGCGTTGCAGCGCCCATCGCGCTCGTGGTGCTTCGCTTGCTGCAGGGGTTGGCGCTGGGGGGTGAATACGGTGGCGCGGCCACCTACGTGGCAGAACATGCGCCTGAAGGGCGACGCGGCCTGTACACCAGCTGGATTCAGACCACCGCCACGCTGGGGCTTTTCCTGTCGCTGCTGGTCATCCTGGGTTGCCGTTTGGCGACTGGCGACGACTTCGACCAGTGGGGCTGGCGCATTCCGTTCCTGCTCTCCTCGGTGTTGCTGGCGGTGTCGGTTTACATCCGCGTGCAATTGCATGAATCGCCTGTTTTCCAGGAAATGAAGGAAGAGGGCACCCTGTCCAAGGCGCCGTTGAAGGAGGCGCTGGGCGAATGGGGTAATTTGAAGCTCGTGTTGCTGGCTCTCTTCGGTGCTACCGCCGGGCAGG
This sequence comes from Pseudomonadota bacterium, assembly GCA_041180705.1. Classification (GTDB taxonomy): domain Bacteria; phylum Pseudomonadota; class Gammaproteobacteria; order Steroidobacterales; family Steroidobacteraceae; genus CAIOHZ01. The sequence goes on from JBEGRA010000010.1 coordinate 6,517, forward strand.
CCGTGGTCTGGTACGGCGGGCAGTTCTACGCGCTGTTCTTCCTCGAAAAAATCCTGCAGGTGGCGGCGCAGCAGGCCAATCTGATCGTCGCTGCGGCGTTGCTCATCGGCACGCCCCTGTTCGTGGTGTTCGGTTCCTTGTCGGACCGTATCGGGCGCAAGCCCATCATCCTCGCCGGTATGGTGCTGGCGGCCGTTACCTATTTCCCTGTATTCAAGGCCATCACTCACTTTGCGAACCCGGCGCTGGAAGCCGCGGTGGCGGAACACCCGGTCACCGTCGTGGCAGACCCCGCCGACTGCAGTTTCCAGTTCGACCCGGTCGGCAAGAAGACCTTCAGCAACAGTTGCGACGTGGCGAAGACGGCTCTGGCCAAGGCGGGCGTGCCTTACATGAATGAAGCTGCGCCCGCAGGTACCGTGGCCAGTGTGCGGATCGGCAATGGTGCTGCGGCGCAGTTGGTACCGGCATTCCGCGGGGAAACCTTGCCGAAGGCCGAGTTCAAGCCGGCCGCAGAGGCTTTCGGTGCCGCGTTGAAGGGGCAGCTGAAAGCTGCCGGTTACCCCGCCAAGGCGGACTTGGCGCTGGTGAACTACCCGATGGTCGTGGCGCTGTGCACCTGGCTGATGGTGCTGGTGGCCATGGTCTACGGGCCCATCGCTGCGTGGCTGGTGGAACTGTTCCCGGCGCGTGTGCGCTACACCAGCATGTCGTTGCCGTATCACTTGGGTAACGGTTGGTTTGGCGGTTTCCTGCCGACCATCTCGTTTGCGCTGGTAGCGGCTTCGGGAAATATCTATCAGGGCCTGTGGTACCCGGTCATGGTGGCGGCGTTCACGGTGGTCGTCGGCGCCTTGGCGCTGCACGAAACGCATCGCACGCCGTTGAAGTAGGCGCGA
>JBEGRA010000011.1:0-2962 GCA_041180705.1 Pseudomonadota bacterium
CCGGAAACTTCCTGCATCACTTCCCCTCCCCTACAGCCCGAGCGCGCCCGGGTTCATGCGGCCTTGCGGGTCCAATGCCAACTTCAGTGCGCGCACCAGCGCCAGCGTATTCGGTTCCAGCCTGTCGGCGTAGTGGTAGAACTTGCCGATCTGGAAATGCACGGCACCACTGCCCGCGAGCGCTTCGCGCAAAAGCAGTTTCACGCCGTCCACATACGCGGCAATCCGCTCATCGTGCGGGTGCTGCGGCAACTTGGCCAGATAGTCCGCCGGCAACACGCGCTGATGCAAGGGTGGCTGCGCGCCCTGCCAATACAGGCAAGGCTCCACGATCATGGCTTGCGCACCGACGGTACACATGAGCACGCCGGTAGTGACGCCGTGGGCCGCCAGTGCTTCCGCTTCGCGGTCAAACACCGCTTGCACGGCCGCATAGGCTTCGACTGCGCGCGAAAACGGCACGACGCCGTGCACCGGCACCCAGCGCTCGCCACCGGGCCCGAGCAACGAAGTGATGTTCGCAAACGGCGCACTGCGCAGCACCGTGGGCACCGTGTTCGGCACGCTCTTGCCGCCCGCGGCTTCGACGATGCCGCGAATCTCCGCGGCGTGGGCGGCCGCCTCGGCGGCGTTGCGTCCTTCGCAGGCCAGATGCAGGCTGCATTCCGCATCCTCGAGGAAACTGCGCCCGCCGAGCGCCACCTTCGCGCCTTGCTTCAAACCGGAGAGCAGCGATCCGGCCCCGCCCACGACGCGGCCCAGCGCCTTCACATCTTCCAGCAAAGAGGCCCGCTTCATGCGCAGGCTCTGCAGGCCAGCATCGAAGGCGAAGCACTCCGTGACCAGCCCGGTGCGACCGAGCTCCGCCATGGTAGTCAGCAGCTTCGCGGCGCCAGGGAAGGCGAAGGAAAGCGTTTCCAGCGCCCCTTGGCGACGCACCAACGGCAAGGTGGCCCGCACCTTGAAGCCCAGCGCACCGCAGTCACCGGTGAAAACACCGGTGAGGTCCGGGCCGTGGTGACGGAAGAAAGGCGCTCGCTGGCCATCGGCAGCGGAGCCTGTGCGCAGCAATTCACCATTCGCCGTCACGACCTCGAGACCGAGGACATTGTCCGCGCTCGTGCCATGGGTGCCGGTGCCCAGAAACGCACTGCCCTGCGACAACGAACCACCCACCGTGGCCCGCATGCCCGACAGCGGGCCCCAGAAGCGCGGCCGTACGCCATGTGCTGCCAGCGCTTCATCCAGCGAGCGCCAGGTGATGCCGCACTCCACCGTCACGTACATGTCGTCTAGGTTTACCTCGAGCACGCGGTCGAGCCGCGTGAGGTCGACCAGCACGGACTGGGCTTTCACGGCGAGGTAGCCACTGGTGTAGGACATGCCGCCGCCACGCGGCACCAGAGGCACGCCGGTACCATCGAGCGCACGAAGACCTGCCTGCAGCACCTCGACGCTGGAGGGCGAAAACACGCAGAGCGGCAATTCGCCTGCGGAATACACATCGTGCGAGAAGTAGGCGAGTTCCGCCGCATCACGGGTGAGGTCCGTGGCGGGAACCGCCGCAGCGAGTCGCGAAAGCATGCTGCTCTCCTTCATGCAGGCGTCAAGACCACACGGGCTTGGCTACGCCGAGCCAGGCTGCGCACAACACGCAGGCATAGATGACAAGTACCAGCACGCGCGACTGGTTCATGGAGCGCTGCAAGGTGGCCTCCACTTCGGGAGTGGAGCCGGTAGCGACCAACTGGCCAAAGGCGGGAATGAATGGCGCCAGCGTGTAACGCACGCCCAACCCGCACGCCACCGTAGTAGCCAGCAGGCAAAGCTTCACGGACAGCCACGGCGCAGACCCCGTGATGGCCGGGCGCGAGGCCAGCACCAGACAACCCAGCAGCAGACCCACGCGCAGGACCGTATCCGTGCGCACCAGCCAAACGGAAGGCGCGCCGGTCGCCAGATGGATTTTGGCTTCCATGAGCATCCAGGCCGCCACCAGCACGCACCAACCACCGGCTTGCCAAGCGGGCACCGCCACGCCAAGCCAGTCTGCCGCGAGCAACGGCCCGATGGCCACCACCAGCAGCATGGCGAAGCGCGGCACGAGGTCGAGCGTCATGAGCAGTCGCATGGCGTAACTGCGCACCGCTACCGACTGCCGTGGGTCCGTGGTTGCAAGACTGGCGGTGAATACGCCAAGGTCCGTTCCGAACCACAGGGCAAAGGCAAGCACGTGCAACCAGCGCAGCAGTTCGTGGGACATGTCGTGGACTCCGGCTAGCCGATGACACCGCGGGCGATGAGGGAATCGATTTCCGCTTCCGGCAAGCCGAGCCCACGCAGCACCTCGCGCGTGTCGCGGCCCGGGGCCGGCACGGGGTGATGCACGCCGAACCGTTTGCCATCGAGCGACACGGGCAAGGCAGGCAACTGCGTGTGCGCACCATCCGGCATGGCGATATCGAGCAAGCCACCCGAGGCCTGCAGATGGACATCGGCGAAGAGGTCCTCAGGGCGCGCGATGGGCGCATAGGGCAAGCCGCAGCGCTCCAGGCGCGCCATCAAGTCGGCCTTCGTGCAGGCACCCAAGCGCTCACGCAGCGCGGGAATGAGACGGTCGCGTTGGGTTACGCGGCCGGTGTTCGCGGCGAGAGCAGCATCTTCTGCCCAGTCTTCGAAACCGAATTCACGACAGAACACTGGCCACTGCGTGTCGCTGACCACGGCGACGAACACTTGCTGACCATCCGCCGTGTCGAAGATGTCGTAAACCGCCCATGCGGAAATACGCGCTGGCATGGGCGGCGCCGGCTTGCCGGTGACGGCGTACTGGGCCATGTGCTGGCCCACGAGAAAAGCCGTGCTCTCGTAGAGCGCGCTCACCACGCGCCCGCCCTTGCCCGTGCGATGGCGCTGTTCCAAGGCCGCCATGACGCCGATGGCACCGAACATGCCGCCGGTG
>JBEGRA010000012.1:0-3497 GCA_041180705.1 Pseudomonadota bacterium
TTGCTGAAGGTGGCGCGCTGCATCGTGCAGCGGCAGGCGGATTTTTTCGACAGCGGCGAGGAAGCCATGCAGCCGATGGTGCTGCGTGACATCGCCGAAGCGGTGGAGATGCATGAAAGCACCATCTCGCGCGTCACCACCGGCAAGTACATGCACACGCCGCGCGGCGTGCTGGAGTTCCGCTTCTTCTTCTCCAGCCACGTGCCCGGTGCGGACGGCGGCGAACTGTCCTCCACGGCCGTCCGGGCGAAAATCCGCAAACTCATCGCCGCGGAAGAACCGCGAGCGCCATTGTCCGACGCTCGACTTGCCGAATTGTTGTCGGAAGGCGGCGCACAGGTGGCGCGCCGGACCGTGGCGAAGTACCGTGAGGCCATGAACATCCCCACTTCATCAGAGAGGAAACGGAACCCACGTTGAGTGGCAGGGTCCAAGAAAGCACAAACCCCGCCCCGAGGATGCACACTCCGGGCCGCCGCAGGCGGCCGAAGCAGAAGGAAGAGACCATGCAACTGATGCTCACCGGACACCATGTCGAAGTTACCAAGTCCATGCGCGACTATGTCGGCAAGCGATTCGAACGGGTTTCACGCCACTTCGATCAGGTCATCGATCTCCACTGCGTCCTCACCGTGGAAAAACTGGAACACAAGGCGGAGGCCACCGTCCATGTCAGTGGCGGCACGCTGCACGCGGACGCCAGCGCCGAAAACATGTACGCCGCCATCGACGGCCTCGCGGACAAGCTCGACCGCCTCGTGAAGAAGCACAAGGAAAAGCGCACCGACCACCACGCGGCAGAAGCCCCGCGAGGTCGCGCCGTCTAAGCTCCTCCCGGCGGTCCGGATGGCTTGTCGGCATCCGGACCACTGGCGCGTGTTGCGCTTCTGGCCACCCAGCGCCCCGCGCACGCCGTCGCGCTATCATGGCCGCAGTTTCAGCGGAGGCTCTTCCAATGCCCGGTTCACTGCGTCTGGTCGTCATCAGCGGCCTGTCCGGCTCGGGCAAGTCCGTGGCGTTGCACATGCTCGAAGACCTCGGGTATTACTGCGTGGACAACCTGCCGGCGGGCCTGCTGAACACCTTCGTTTCGCACCTCGTGCGGCACCCGGACACGGGCTATGCGCGGGCGGCCGTCGGTTTGGATGCGCGCAACCGGGCCGCCGACCTCGAAGCCATCCCCGGGCTCGTGAAAGACCTGCGCCAGGCCGCCATCGACTGCGATGTGCTGTTCCTGCATGCCGACGACGAGGCCCTGCTGCGTCGCTATGGCGACACGCGCCGCCGGCATCCGCTGGCAAAGGCCGGCCGCTCGCTGCACGAGGCCATCGGCGAAGAACGTCGCCTGCTGCGTCCCGTGACGGACGCCGCCGACCTCGTCCTCGACACCACTCAAACCAGCGTCCACCAACTGCGGGAAACCATTCGTCAGCGAGTGGACGGTCGCAAGAACGGACGACTCTCGATCCTCTTCGAATCGTTCGGCTTCAAGGACCGCCTCCCCGCCGATGTCGACTTCGTGTTCGATGCGCGGACGCTCCCCAACCCCTACTGGGACCCGGCACTGAAGCACCTGAGCGGCCTGGACGCTCCCGTGGCGGCCTTTCTGGCGGCGCAACCCGCCGTCAACGAATTCATGGAAGATGTCGTGGGCTTCATCGCCCGGCGTATCCCGGCTTACCAGGCCGCAAACCGCGGCTACCTCACGGTGGCCATCGGGTGCACCGGCGGCCAGCACCGTTCGGTGTACCTGGCAGACCGTCTCGCCGCCCACTTCGGGACCTTGTACCCCGGCGTGCTCGCCCGGCACACGGGGCTTGAAGCCCGCTGACGGAAGCAGCCCGTGCCGCGCCATTGACTTTCCCCGCCCTGCGGGCAATCCTCACAAATAAACATTTGTTACGATTGTCGCTCCGCAGGGTTGGGCAAGAAGATGGCTTACGTTCGCAATGCCTGGTACGTGGCAGGGTGGTCGCCGGACGCTGCACGCGACCGCCCGACCGGCATCACGTTGTTGGGCGAACCCGTGGTGCTCTGGCACTCCGGCAAGGACTGGGTCGCCTTCGAGGACCGCTGCCTCCACCGCTTGGCGCCGCTGTCACTCGGACGGTGCGAAGGCGAACACCTGCGCTGCATGTACCACGGTCTGCGCTACGCTGCCGATGGTAGCGTCGTCGAAATTCCCGGGCAGGACCGTATACCGCCCAAGGCGCAACTGCGTCGCTACCCGGTAGTCGAACGCCACAGTTGGCTGTGGGTGTGGATGGGCGACCCCGCCCGCGCCGACGAAGCGCTGGTTCCACCCGCCGTGGGCTTCGATGACCCGGACTGGATTCTCGGTCGTGGCTATCTGGACTACGCCGCCGAAGCGCGCCTCATCAACGACAACCTGCTCGACTTCTCGCACCTGAGCTTCGTGCACGCCAACAGTTTCGGCGCCACCGGGGTCTGGGCGGAACAACACCCGCGCATCACGCCTCTGGAACGCGGCATCCGGTACGAGCGCTGGGTGGAAAGCTCGCCACCCATGCGCGGTCGCGAGACCGAAGGCCGGCTGGATGGCTGGACCCGCTACGACTTCCTCATCCCCGGCGTCCTCCTCATGCTCGGCGCCCAGTACCCGGAAGGCACGGCCAAGGCTTGCGCGCACGGTGAACCACCCGCGGACTTGCCTGCGATCGGCAAGACCTTCACCAGCCAAGCCGTCACGCCACTGACGGACAAGACTTCTCGCTACTTCTTTTCCTGGGGCCCCCACCGCACGGTGGGTGACGAGGCGCTCCGCGACGTATTGATGGGCATCGCGGGCCAGGCCTTCGCCGAGGACAAGACGATGATCGAGGCGCAGCAACGCATCATCGACCAAACCCCCGACCCGCGCATCATGCCTACCGCGCATGACCGTGCCGTCACCCTCTTCAACCAACTGGTGGCGCGCCTCGTGCGTGAAGAAACGGCTGCCATGCCGGAGTCAAAGCCATGAAGATCACGAAGCTGGACACCCCGCATTGCAGCGTCGGCGAGGGCCCGGTGTGGGATGTCGAGGAGCAGGCGCTCTATTACATCGACATTCTCGGCAAGTGCATCCACCGCCACCATCTCGCCAGCGGCCGCAATGACCGCTGGGACGTGCCCGGCATCATCGGTTCCATGGCACTGCGCGCCGGTGGCGGCGCCTTGATTGCACTGAAGGACGGTGTCCACACCTACGACTTCGCCACCGGCGCCACCGCACCCCTCGCCTGCCCGCCCGACCAGGATCCGCGGGTGCAGTTCAATGACGGAAAGACGGACCGCTTCGGCCGCTTCATCGTCGGCAGCACGGATGGCACCATGAAAGAGCCACTGGGCAGCATTTACTCCGTCGGTGCGGGTGGCGCCACGCAGGTGCTGGACCGCGGTATCTGCATCAGCAACGGCCCCTGCTGGTCACCCGACAACCGCACCTTCTACTTCGCGGACTCGGTGCCGAAGAACATCTACGCCTACGACTACGA
>JBEGRA010000013.1:0-15130 GCA_041180705.1 Pseudomonadota bacterium
TCCGCGTACCAGGGTTGCCAGGTCTCGTTCGAATACGCCTGCCCGCCCACGTCCACGACCTGCTTGATGGGCAGCGCGTACTTCAGGGCAAAGGCGAAATCGCGTTCGTCATGCGCCGGCACGCCCATGACGGCGCCTTCGCCGTAGCCCATGAGCACGTAGTTGCCCACCCATACCGGCAAGGCCTCGCCCGTGAGCGGATGGTTGACCGTAAGGCCGGTGGCGATGCCCTTCTTTTCCATCTGGGCGATATCGGCTTCCATGACGCTGCCGCGACGGCACTCGTCCACGAACGCCGCCACGGCCGCGTCTTTGGCAGCAGCCTTTGTCGCGAGCGGGTGTTCTGCCGCCACTGCCACGAACGTCACGCCCATCAGGGTGTCGGCGCGCGTGGTGAACACGCGCAGCAGCCCCTGCTCGCCATCGATGTCGTACGGGAAGGCAAGGTTGACGCCAGTGCTGCGGCCGATCCAGTTCGCCTGCATCGTGCGCACGCGCTCCGGCCAGCCCGGCAGGCCGTCCAGCGCAGTCAGCAGTTCTTCGGCGTAGCGCGTGATGTTCAGGTAGTACATCGGGATTTCGCGCTTTTCCACCAGCGCGCCCGTGCGCCAACCGCGCCCGTCGATGACCTGCTCGTTCGCGAGCACGGTGTTGTCGATGGGGTCCCAGTTGACGGTACCGGTGCGCTGGTACGCGATGCCCTTCTCGAGCATGCGCAGGAACAGCCACTGGTTCCAGCGGTAATAGTCGGGACGGCACGTGGCCACTTCGCGGTCCCAGTCGATGCCGAAGCCGAGCGACTTCAACTGGCGCTTCATGTACGCGATGTTGTCGTAGGTCCACTGCGCCGGCGGCACCTGGTTCTGCATCGCGGCGTTTTCCGCCGGCAGACCGAAGGCGTCCCAGCCCATGGGCTGCAGTACATTGCGGCCCTGCATGCGCATGAAGCGGCTGATGACATCGCCGATGGTGTAATTGCGCACGTGGCCCATGTGCAGCCGCCCACTCGGGTACGGGAACATGCAGAGGCAGTAGTACTTCTCGCGGGTGGGGTCCTCGACGGCACTGAAGGTGCCGTTTTCGTCCCACCAGCGTTGGGCAACCGACTCGATGGCGGACGGCGCGTAAGTCTCTTCAATGGCCACGGGAAACCTGCAAATGCGTTGCCCGGCCCCCTCGGGCCGGAAACGCTTATGTTACCGCAGGGTCTGCCGCCCTCAGGGAACTGTTTATTGCACTGCGGGATGGGCGTACTCTAGAAGCTTGTTTTGCCCGGCCGAACCTTCCATGTACCACCCTGTCGCCGTCGCACGCCGTTTCGGCGCCATCACCGCCCTGTCACTGCTGCTGGGGGGCTGCGGCAAGGAAGCTCCGCCACCGCCCAAGCCACCGGAAGTGGAAGTGGCCGCCGCCCTCGCCCGCGAGGTCAACGACTGGGACGAATTCACGGGCCGGCTGGTGGCAGTCGAGTCCGTGCAGGTGCGACCGCAGGTCACGGGCACCATCGAGCAAATCGCCTTCGAAGATGGCCGGTACGTGAAACAAGGCGACCTGCTGTTCCGCCTCGACGACCGGGTCCCGAAAGCCGCGCTGGAGCGTGCCCAGGCGGAACTCGCCTCTGCCCGTAGCCGCGCCGCTCTCGCCCGCGAGGAACTGGCACGCGCGGACCGCCTGCTCGCGGCCAACGCCGTCTCGCGCGAAGAGCGCGCCGCACGCGCCGCGGCGCTGCAGCAGGCCGAGGCAGCCGAGCAGGTGAGCGCGGCTGCCGTCACCACCGCCCGCACCAACCTCGCCTACACGCGCATCACCGCCCCCATCAGCGGGCGGGTGGGCAAGGCGGAAATCACCGTGGGCAATCTGGTCACCGCGGGCAGCAGTGCACCGGTCCTCACCACGCTCGTGTCCGTCGACCCCATCTATGCGGAATTCGAAGGCGACGAGCACATCTACCTCAAGTACATCGAGATGTCGCGCCTCGGCGAACGACCGAGCAGTCGCGATGCCGCGAACCCGGTGTTTCTGGCTCTGGCCGGGGAAGTGGGTTACCCGCACGAAGGGCGCATGGTGTTCGTCGACAACCAACTCGACCCCCACACCGGCACCATCCGTGCGCGCGCCGTGTTTTCCAACAAGGACCGACAGTTCACGCCGGGCCTGTTCGCCCGCCTGAAACTCATCGGCAGTGGCCGCTACACCGCCGTGCTGGTGGACGACCAGGCCATCGGCACCGACCAAAGCCAGAAGTTCGTCCTCGTGGTCGGCAAGGACGGCAAGGCCGCCTACCGCGCGGTGAAGCCCGGTCGGCTCGTGGATGGTCTGCGCGTCATCAACGAAGGCCTGACGGCAGGCGAAGTCATCGTCGTGAACGGCCTGCAGCGTCTGCGCCCGGGCATGCCGCTGGCGCCCGTCACGGTTGCGATGGACCGCAACGTCAAGGCCGTGGAGAAGCTGCCGCTGTTCGACCCGGAAACCGGTCGCAAAGTAAGCACGCCGGAGGCCGCCGCCGGCAACGGTGCCGCCGCGGCAGCCTCGCCCGCCGCCCCGACGAAGCGCTGACCCATGCGCTTCGCCCGCCATTTCATCGACCGGCCCGTTCTGGCCGGCGTGCTGTCCCTGGTCATCCTGCTGACCGGTCTCGTCTCGTTGCGGCTGCTCCCGGTGGCGATGTTTCCGGAAGTGGTACCGCCGACCATCGTTGTCAGCGCGAGCTACCCCGGCGCCAACCCGAAGGTAGTCGCGGAAACGGTCGCGGCGCCGCTCGAGCAGGAAATCAACGGCATCGAGGGCGTGCTGTACATGTCGTCCAGTTCCGGTGCGGACGGCACGCTCCAGTTGGGCGTCACGTTCGAGATCGGTACCGATGTCGACAAGGCGCAGGTACTGGTGCAGAACCGCGTGTCGCAGGCACTGCCGCGCTTGCCCGAAGAAGTCCGCGCGCTGGGTGTCGCCACCACGAAGAGCTCACCCGACCTGCTGATGGTGGTGCATCTCGTCTCGGACGAGCGCTACGACCCGACCTACCTCCGCAACCTCGCGTTGCTGCAGGTGCGTGATCGTCTGCTGCGGCTACCGGGCGTGGGCCAGATCGGCCTGAACGGTGGCGGCGACTACGCCATGCGCGTCTGGCTGGACCCGCAGCAAGTGGCTTCGCGCGGCCTGACGGCGGGCGATGTCGTTCGTGCCATTCGCGAGCAGAACCTGCAAGTGGCCGCCGGCACCGTCGGCGCACCGCCGGCCGTTCCCGGCACCGCCTTCCAGCTGACCGTGACCGCGGGTGGGCGCCTCAAGACCCCCGAGGAATTCGGCGCCATCGTCGTGAAGAGCAATCCGGACGGCGGCATCACCCGCTTGTCGGATATCGGTCGCGTGGAACTGGGCGCCGGCTCGTATCTGGTGCGCAGTGGTCTCGACAACCGCCCGGCCGTGGCCGTGGCCGTGAACCAGGCACCGGGCGCCAATGCCCTGCAGTTGGCCGCGGCCGTGCGCGCGGAGATGGAAGACATCTCCAGGAATTTCCCGGAAGGAGTGCACTACGAAGTGCCCTTCGACCCCACGCAGTTCGTGCGGGAATCCATCGAAGCGGTGGTGCACACGCTGCTCGAGGCGACGCTGCTGGTGGTCATCGTCGTCGTGCTGTTCCTGCAAAGCTGGCGCGCTTCCATCATCCCGTTGCTAGCGGTTCCCGTGTCGGTCATCGGCACCATGGGCGCGCTGCTCGCCTTCGGCTTTTCCATCAATACGCTCAGCCTGTTCGGGCTGGTGCTGTCCATCGGCATCGTGGTGGACGACGCCATCGTCGTGGTGGAAAACGTCGAACGCAACATCGCTGCCGGCTTCTCGCCGCGCGAGGCCACCGTGCGGGCCATGGACGAAGTGACTGGCCCCATCGTCGCCATCGCGCTGGTGTTGTGCGCGGTGTTCGTGCCCATCGCTTTCATCCCGGGGCTGACGGGCCGCTTCTACCAGCAGTTCGCGCTGACCATCGCGGCGTCGACCATCATCTCGGCGTTCAACTCGCTCACGCTCAGCCCGGCACTTTCGGCAACACTGCTGCGACCCCATGGTGCGGCGCCGGACCGGGTAACGCGTTGGCTGGAAGAGCGTTGCGGCGGCTTCTTCGCGCGCTTCAACCGCGCCTTCGCGCGTTCCGGCGAGCGCTACGGCGCGGCGGTGCGCAGCACCCTGCCGCGCAAGGGCCGCATGCTCGCCATCTACGGCGTGCTCGTGCTGCTGGGCGCTTTCGTGTTCCGGCAAGTGCCGCCGGGGTTCGTGCCTTCACTTGACGTCGGCAGCATCATCACCTATGTGCAGATGCCGGATGCCTCCACCATCGACCGTACGGAAAAGGTGGCGCACCGCGTGGGCGACCTGCTGCTGGCAGACCCCAACGTCGAGCATGTCATCCAGTTCACCGGGCTGTCGGTGAAGGGCTTCGCCCCCAATCCTTCCTCCGCCATGATGTTCGTCCGCTTGAAGCCCTACCCGGACCGTACCGGCAAGGAACGCACCGCGCAGGAAATGGTGCCGCGCCTGCAGAAATTGTTGGCGCCCATCAAGGAAGCACGCGTGGGCGTCGTCGAGTTTCCTCCCGTCCGCGGCCTCGGCTTGCTGGGCGGCGTTTCCATCCAGGTGGAAGACCGCGCAGGCCTCGGCTACGACGAGCTCTATGCCGCCACGCAAGCTGCCGTGGCCAAAGCCGGGCAGACCCCGGGCCTCATGGGCGGGTTCAGTTCCTACAGCGTCAACGTGCCCCAACTTCATGTCGAAGTGGACCGCACTCGGGCGAAGGAACAGGGGCTGCAGTTGAGCGATGTCTACCAGACGCTGCAGGTGTACCTGGGTTCGCTGTACGTGAACGACCTGAACCTGTTCGGGCGCACCTACCGTGTGATGGTGCAGGCAGACGCACCTTATCGCTCGCGCGCGGAAGACATCCGTCTCCTGCAAACCCGCAACAATCGCGGCGAGATGGTGCCACTGGCCAGTGTCATCGACGTGACGCCGGCCAATGGCCCGGACCGGGTCTATCACTACAACGGCTTCCTCGCGGCAGACCTCAACGTGGCGGCACTGCCGGGCGTGGCCAGCGGCGATGCCCTCGCCGCCACCGAGCAGATTCTGCGGGACACACTGCCGAACGGTCTGACTTACGAATTCAGCGACCTCACCTTGCAGGAAAAGCTGGCCGGCAACAGCGCGCTGATGGTGTTCCCGCTGTGCGTGGTGCTGGTGTTCCTGGTGCTGGCCGCGCTCTACGAGAGCTGGACCCTGCCGCTGGCAGTGGTGCTCATCGTGCCGCTCTGCATCCTCGCGGCGCTTACCGGTGTCTGGCTGACGGGTGGCGACAACAACATCTTCACGCAAGTGGCGCTGTTCGTCCTCGTGGGCCTCGCCTGCAAGAACGCCATCCTCATCGTGGAGTTCGCGAAGTTGCGGCAGGACCACGGCCTCACGGCCCGCGAAGCGGCGCTCGAAGCTTGCCGCCTCCGTCTTCGCCCCATCCTCATGACTTCCATCGCGTTCATCGCTGGCGTCCTGCCCTTGGTCTTCGCCACCGGGGCCGGTGCCGAAATGCGTCATGCCATCGGCATTTCGGTGTTCTTCGGAATGCTGGGCGTCACGGCCTTCGGGCTGCTGCTCACGCCGGCGCTGTTCGTGATGGTCCAGGAAGCGACCGCTCGCTGGCAGCACCCGCGCGCCAGCGCGCAGCCGGAAATTCCGCACGACACCAGCCACGACGAACGGGGTGAGCCATGAAACACTCCCGGAACAGGCAACCGGTGCGCCCTGCGATGCGAACCACCATCGCCACGGCTTTGCTCGCCACCGCGCTCACCGGTTGCGCCACGCTGTTCCCGCCCCGGACGGCGCAGCCTGCGACGCCACCACTGCCGGCGAACTTCACCACGCACGGGCCCACCGTCACCAGCGAAGCGCCGCTGCCAACCTTCTGGTCGTCCTTCGGTGACCCGGTCCTGCCGGAACTGGTGAGCACCGCCTGGCGCCAGAACCGCGACCTCGCCGTCACGCTGGCCCGCCTGCGCGAAGCTCAGGGGCTCCGACGCGAGCAGGCTTTCGACTTCCTGCCCACCGTACGCAGCAGCGCCGGGCGCACAGCGCAACAAACGGCCTTGGTCGATGCGCCCACCCTCAGCGCCGCGGCACGCGAACGCACGGTTTACCAAGCGGGCTTCGACGCCCGCTGGGAACTGGACTTGTTCGGGCGAGTGCGCGGAGCCAACGGCGCACGTGCCGCCGATTTGCGGGCTGCTCGTGCCGATCTCGACGCCGTGCGCGTTTCGCTGGCGGCAGAAGTGGCGCGCCAGTGGTTTGAATTCCGCGGGGCCACCGAAAGACTGAACGTGGCGCAGCGCAATGCCGCCACCCAAACCGCGGCACTGAAACTGGTGAGTGAACGTCTGGCGGCCGGCCGCGGCTCGGGGCTGGACGTGGCGCGTTCACGCGCGCAACTGGCGACGACACAGGCCACCGTGCCGGCGCTGGAACTGCAAACGGCGCGGGCCCGACTGCGCTTGGCGGTGCTGCTGGGCGAGCCACCCGACAGCCCGACGCTGGCGCGCCTGCTCGCGACGGAGCCGGCAGCCGCACAGTTGCCCCGCTTCCTGCCGACCGGTGCGCCGGCCGACTGGCTCCGCCGTCGCCCCGATATCCGTGGTGCCGAGCAACGACTGGCCGCGGCCGGCAAGCGCCGCGGTATTGCCGTGGCAGACCTGTTCCCGGTTGTGAGCTTCGGCGGTGCCTTCGCCTGGCGTGCCGCACAGCGCAATTCTGTCGGCAGCGCCGACAGCGACAGCTACCAGTGGGGGCCTTCCATCACCTGGCCCGCTTTGGACCTCGGCCGGACCTGGGTGCGCCTGCAGCAGGCAGACGCCCGTGCCGAAACCGCGGCGCTGCAGTACCAGCAGACCGTGCTGCTCGCTCTGGAAGAAACCGAAGCGGCGCTGACTGCCTTCGATCGACTGGGAGCGCGCCAGCGCTTGCTGGGCGAAGCCGCCATTGCCAGTGGCGATGCCGCGCAACTGGCGGCTCTGCGCTTCGAGGAGGGTTACAGCGACTTCCTGACCGTGCTGGACGCGCAGCGCACGCAGTGGGAAGCGGAAGACCGCGCGGCACAAGGCCACACCGAAGCGCTGCAGGCCGCAGTGGCCGCGTACAAGGCTTTGGGGGCAGGCTGGGAAGCAGCAGCCACGACGCCCTTCGCACCGCCGCGCTAAGCGCGCGGCCGGTGCCACACGCCGGCCAGTACCCCGCAAGCCGCCAGCAGCAATACCGCCCAGTCGCCGCCCAGCCAGGCGTACGGCGTCAGGCCCGTGTAGGGCACCACCGAGCCGCGCAGGACCACGGGCTGGAACTGCGGCGCCCTGGCGAGCACCTCCCCGCGCGGCCCCACGATGACGCTGATGCCGTTGCTGGTAGCGCGCACCAGATAGCGGCCTGCCTCCAGCGCCCGCATGCGTGAAATCTGCAGGTGCTGGTGCGAAGCGCTGGAATCGCCGTACCAGGCGTTGTTCGTGACGTTCACCAGCATTTTGGCTTGCGCCAGCGGCGCCAATTGGTCACTGCCGTAAGCGTCTTCGTAACAGATGGTGGCGGCCAGCGGCAGCCCCTGCGCCACAGGCACGGGTTGTCCTTCGGCTCCCGGCTGCAGATCGACATACGCCAGGCTCGCCAGCCGCATCCATTCACGCACCTGCGCCGGCACCGGGAAGTATTCCCCGAAAGGCACGAGGTGGCGTTTGAAGTACCACTGCGGCGCGCGCTGGGTGTCGAGCACCAGCAAGCCGTTGCGAATGTGCCCGCCCTGCAGGTCGTAGCTGAGCAGGCCCATGAGCAAAGCCGAGCCATGGCTGCTGGCCACGCCCCACTGCTCGCGCAGATACGGCGTGGCCTCTTCGGCCAGGACCGGCAGGGCCGCTTCGGGCCACACCACCAGCGGCGCGCCCCAGGCCGTCTTCGACAGCTCACGGTAAAGCGCCAGCGTGGCGTCACGCTGCTCCGGCGACCACTTCAGGTCCTGCGGCACTGCGCCCTGAACGATGGCGACATCGAGCGCCTTGCCGTCGGGGTGCGTCCACGGCACCACGGAAAGCACGCCACCAAGCCCCACCACCCCGGCGAGCAACCCCGCAGGCCAGTGCCAATGCTGCCGCGCCCCGCGCACCCAAGCCGCCAACGCGCCGGCACACACAGCGGTGGCCAAAGTGACGAGATACACGCCGCCCACGGGCGCATAGCCCGCCAGCCAGGTGTCGATTTGCGTATAGCCGAGAGTCAGCCAGGGAAACCCGGTGAAAGCGCGACTGCGCGCCCACTCCACCAGCACCCAACCACCCGGCAATACCACCAGCCAACGCAAGCGACCGGGGTGCGAAAACCAGCGCCGCGTCACGTAGCCCAGCAGCGCGTACCAGCCGGCCATCAAGGCCACAAGGCCCGCCATGAGGAACAGCGCCAGCGCCACCGGCGCGTGACCGAACCCGTGAATGGCCGTGAACAGCCAATAGGTACCGCCGCCGAACAAACCCGCACCGAAAGCGAAACCGACGCGGGCGCCCGCACCTGGCCGCCCCTCATCCAGCAGGAGAAACAGGCCCGCCAGCGCGAGCACACCGACGGGAAACCAGCCCAGCGGCGGAAACGCGGTGACCTGCAGCAAGCCGAGCAGCAGAGCCGACGCAGCCGGCCAGCGGCGGGCCAACTCGGCAACGCGTGCCAACGGGCCGGCCAGCGGTCCGGCCGCCTGCAACGCGGCCGGCACGCCCATGGTGTCGCTCACGCCTCGCTACCCGGCACGGGGGGCTCTTCCCCGCCGTCTGACGCGCCTTCACGGGCTGCCCGTTCGGCCGGCAGCAGCAAGTCTTCGGGCGTCACCACGCGCAGCAACTCGATGCGTCGTTTGGCAACGCGCAGGACGCGGAATTCGAGACCGTCCAGCGAGGTCTGGTCGCCGCGGCGAGGCACACGACCGAAAGCATGGGCCACGTAGCCACCGATGGTGTCGAACTCGTCCTCCGGCAACGCGAGACCGAAAGCCTCGTTGAACTCTTCAATGCGCGTCAGCGCGTTCACCGTGAAGTTGCACGGCGCCTCGCGGCGAATCTGCGTGTCTTCCTCGACGTCGTATTCGTCGTCGATGTCGCCGATGATTTGTTCGATGACGTCTTCGATGGTGACCAGTCCGGCAACACCACCGTATTCGTCCACCACGATGGCCATGTGGTTGCGGCTCGAACGGAAATCGCGCAGGAGGATGTTCAGGCGCTTGCTCTCGGGCACCAGAACCGCCGGGCGCAGCAGGCGCCGCAAGTCGAACTGGGCCTCGTTGCCCACATAGCGGAGCAGGTCCTTCGCCAGCAGGATGCCGACGACTTCGTCACGGTCTTCGCCGATGACGGGAAAGCGCGAATGCCCGGACTCGACCACTACCGGAATGATGTCGCGGAGCGGCGCGTCGCTGTCCACCACCACGATGGCGGAGCGAGGCACCATGATGTCGCGCACCTGCTGGTCGGCCACCGCCATGACACCTTCGACCATCGCTGCCGCCTCGGCATCGATGAGGCCCGTCTCGCCGGCCGCGCGCAGGTCCTCCAGCAGGTCCTCGCGGTCGCGTGGTTCTCCCGACACCGCGTGCAGGACGCGCGACAACCAGCCGCCTCGTCCTTCGCGCCGCGGTGTCGGTCTGGGTTCCGGGACGTCGCCGTCAGTAGACATGGGAAAGACCTCGAACTCGAACAGGCAGAAAGAAATTCAGGGGTGCTCGCCCGCATACGGGTCGGCAAAACCGAGGCCCGCGAGGAGTCGCCGTTCGAGGCGCTCCATGCGTTCTGCTTCGGCGTCATGTTCGTGATCGTGGCCGAGCAGGTGCAGCACCCCATGGACCACCATGTGCGCCCAATGGGCGGCTTGCGTCTTGCCCTGCTCTTCCGCCTCT
The DNA here is from genome assembly GCA_041180705.1 of Pseudomonadota bacterium. GTDB lineage: Bacteria > Pseudomonadota > Gammaproteobacteria > Steroidobacterales > Steroidobacteraceae > CAIOHZ01. The sequence goes on from JBEGRA010000013.1 coordinate 9,956, forward strand.
GCCGCCACCACGGGCGCGCAGATGACGAGGTCGCCCAAGGGGCGCGGGCGCACCACGGCAGGCACGCCCTCGGCAGGAAAAGACAAAACGTTGGTGGCGTAATCCTTGCTACGCCATTGAAAATTCAGGCGCCGCGATTCGCGCTTGCCGACGATGCGGATGGCCAGTTCGCCGTGCCGACCGCGGGCACCGGCAGCGGCAGCGGCCCACAGCGCCAGCCGCTTTGCAGAAGGCGCCCAAGGGCGCCGGTCCGCCACGACCACCTCCACCTGCAGGGCCGGCATGCCGGAGCCCCGGGGAGCGCGCTGACGCGGCGGCTGACGACTTCGCGGGTTCATGGGGTGGCGCCTCCACCCTGGCCCGCGGGAGCGTGGCGTTCATCGCCCGTCGCCTCGAGGCGTGAATCCGGATGATGTTGCCCGCCCGTGTCCGACGACTCGTAGGCCTGCACGATGCGCTGAACCAAGGGGTGACGCACCACGTCGCGACTGCGGAAGAACGTGAAAGCCACGCCGTTCACGCCGGGCAGGATGTCGATGACATGCCGCAAACCCGAGGGACGATTGGACGGCAGGTCGATCTGCGTCACGTCGCCCGTGACCACGGCCTTCGAGCCGAAGCCGATACGGGTGAGGAACATTTTCATTTGTTCGATGGTGGTGTTCTGCGCCTCGTCGAGAATGACGAACGCATCGTTGAGCGTGCGACCACGCATGAACGCCAGCGGCGCGATTTCGATCACGTTGCGCTCGATGAGCTTGGCCACCTTGTCGAAGCCCACCATCTCGTACAGCGCGTCGTACATGGGGCGCAGGTACGGGTCCACCTTCTGGGTGAGGTCGCCGGGCAGGAAGCCCAGCCGCTCGCCCGCTTCCACGGCCGGGCGCACCAGCACGATGCGACGGACACGGTCCGACTGCAAGGCTTCCACCGCACAGGCCACGGCGAGATAGGTCTTGCCGGTGCCTGCCGGGCCGATGCCGAAAGTAAGGTCGTGGCGGCGCACCTGCCGCAGGTATTGCACCTGGTTGGCGCCACGCCCGCGGATCTGGCCGCGGAGCGTCTGCACCTTCACTTCGTCCGTGCCACCGGCGCTCGCTTCCACCAGCGCCAAATGCACATCTTCCGGACGCAGCCCGCTGCCCGCACGTTCGTAGAGCGTGCGCAGCACGTCGCAGCCCATTTCCGCGGCAGCGCCGACGACGTTGAAGGTGTCGCCCTGGCGGCGAATTTCCAGCCCGAGACGTTCTTCGACCAGACGCAGGTTGCCATCCAGCGGCCCGCAGACATGCGCGAGACGCGCGTTGTCCGCGTTTTCCACCGTGAGGTTCAGTGCAGGCACGGCGCTCATGCGGACACCAATCGGCCACGCAGGCTGTTCGGCATGGCTTCGGTGATGACCACCTCCGCGAACTGGCCGATGAGCGACGCGGGCGCCTGGAAATTCACCCAGCGCATGTTTTCCGTGCGGCCGGCCAGCATGCCCTCGCCTTTCTTCGCAGGGCGTTCCACCAGCACGCGCTGCGTGGTACCGACCATCGCCAGCGAGATGGCGCGAGCGTTTTCCTCGAGCTGGGCCTGCAGACGCATGAGCCGTTCGTGCTTCACATCCGCCGGTACATCGTCTTCGAGCGATGCGGCCGGCGTGCCCGGGCGACGGCTGTAGATGAAGCTGAAGCTCTGATCGAAGCCCACGTCGCGCACCAACTGCAAGGTGGCCTCGAAATCGCGTTCGCTCTCGCCGGGAAACCCGACGATGAAGTCCGAGCTGAGACAGATATCCGGGCGCGCGGCACGCAGCTTGCGCACCTTCGCCTTGAACTCGAGCGCGGTGTAACCGCGCTTCATGGCCGCGAGCACGCGGTCCGACCCGGACTGCACCGGCAGGTGCAGGAAGTTCGCCAACTGCGGGATGCGCGCATACGCTTCCGCCAGACGGTCGGTGAATTCCAGCGGATGCGAAGTGGTGAACCGCACGCGCCCGATGCCCGGCAACGCAGCCACGGCCTCGATGAGCAAGGCGAGGTCCGCTTCGCCACCGTCTTCTTCCATCTCGCCGCGGTAGGCGTTCACGTTCTGGCCGAGCAGGTAGATTTCGCGCACGCCCTGCGCCGCGAGGCCGCGCACTTCTTCCATGACCTGTTCGAAGGGCCGGCTCACTTCCTCGCCGCGCGTATACGGCACGACGCAGAAACTGCAGTACTTGCTGCAGCCTTCCATGATGGACACGAAGGCCGTGGCCCCTTCCGCGCGCGGCGGCGGGAGGGCGTCGAACTTTTCGATTTCGGGGAAGGAAATATCCACCTGCGGGCGCGCGGAGCGACGACGCTCGGCGATGAGTTCCGGCAACCGGTGCAGCGTCTGCGGGCCGAACACCACGTCCACGAACGGGGCGCGCTGCAGGATGCCTTCGCCTTCCTGGCTCGCCACGCAACCACCGACGCCAATGACGAGGCTGGGCTTGCGCTGCTTCAGTTCGCGCCAGACGCCGAGGTGCGAGAACACCTTCTCCTGCGCCTTCTCGCGCACGGAACAGGTATTCAGCAAGACCACGTCCGCCAGTTCCGGGTCGTCCGTGGGCTCCAGCCCGGCGGACTCCCGCAGCACGTCCACCATGCGGGCGGAGTCGTACTCGTTCATCTGGCAACCGAAGGTCTGGACGTAGACGTGGCCGGGCATGTGGGTGTCAGCAGGAAAATGGAGGGCTAGTATAGCCGCACCATGCTTGCAGCCCTGTTACTGGCTTTTCTGGCCGCCCTGCCCTGCGTCGCCGCCGGTGCGACTCCCGGCGTGGACGCCGCCGTCGACGTCACCACGGCCGCCCCGCTGCCACCCCAGCCGCCGGAGGCGCTTCCCGACCTGGGCGAGGTGGAGGTGACCGGGGAACAGCCCGGCCCGGCGCTGTGGAAGGTGACCCGGCCCGCGGCCAACGGCGGGGCTGGCGCTCCGCACGTGCTGTGGATCCTGGGTACCCTCCGGCCCCTGCCGCGCAAGATGGAATGGCGCCCCACGGCCGTGGAACGCGCCCTGATGGGAGCCGAGGTGTTCATCCCCTACCAGCCGGACATCGACGTGAAGGCGGGGCCGTTCGCGATGGTGGGGCTGTTCTTTTCAGCCCGCAGTGCCCTGAAGGACCCCGATGGCCAGCCCCTGCGCGAGACCCTCCCCGCTCCCCTCTACGCGCGCTTCGCGGCGCTGAAGGCCCGCTACGCCCCGCGCGACTCCGGCATGGAAAAGCGGCGGCCGGCGATTGCCGCCATCGAACTCTACGGCGAGGCGCTGGACGCCATGAAGCTTTCACAGCGGCTGGACGTGGAAGGGCTGGTGGCCCGGCAAGCCCGCAAGCGCGGGGTGAAGGTGCGCCCGGTGAAAGTGGAAATGGCGGAGCCCAAGGCCGTGCTGGCGGAACTGAGCGCCCTGCCGCGCCCGGCGGAACTGGCCTGCGTGGAGGCGACGCTGGCGCGGCTGGAAACGGACCTGGGACCCATGCGAGCGCGGGCGGAGGCCTGGGCCCTGGGCGATCTGGAAGCCCTGCGGCGCCTGCCCTTTCCGGCGCAGGAGACCACTTGCGGCGACGCCGTGGCGACCTCGCCGCGCTTCAAGGCATTGCTGCAACAGGCGCGAGCCGGGTGGCTGGACGCCGTGAGCGCGGCTTTGCGGCAAAACGCGGTGAGCGTGGCGACTGCACCGGTACAGAGCCTGCTGCGCGCCGGTGGCATTGCGGACCAATTGGCCGCGCGGGGGTTCGTGGTGGAAGCCCCCACGGCGAACTAGCGACCGCGGGGGAAACTGCCCTGACGGGCAGGGTCAGAACGGGATGTCGTCGTCCAGGTCCGGCGCGGAAGAACCGCCACGGCCGCCACCCGAAGGGGCCGACTGACCGTAGTCGTCGTCGAAACCGCCGCCACCGCCGCCGGCACCACCACCGTAGCCGCCACCGCCACCGCTGCTGCGACGGGGCGCGCCACCCTCACCGCCACCGCCCATGCCGCCGCCCATGCCACCACCGGCACCCTTGCTGTCGAGCATCTGCAGTTCGTTGGCGGTGATTTCCGTGGTGTAACGGTCCTGGCCGTTCTTGTCCTGCCACTTGCGCGTGCGCAGGCGGCCTTCGATGTACACCTTGGACCCCTTGCGCAGGTAGTCCTTCGCGATTTCGGCGAGGCGGTCGAAGATGACCACGGAGTGCCATTCGGTCTGCTCCTTCATCTCGCCGGTCTGCTTGTCGCGCCAGCTTTCGCTGGTGGCGATACGCAGGTTCGTGACGGCCTTGCCGCTGGGCATGGCCCGGCTTTCCGGGTCCTGCCCGAGGTTGCCGATGAGGATGACTTTGTTGACGCCGCGAGATGCCATGGGAAGAACTCCTTGTCTGTTGGGCGCATTGTAGACGCCCCGCGCCCGGCCGTGCCGACGCATAAGCGCTGCGTTTGCAGCATTTTGCACCGCCCCGCGCGCGGGGCAGCGCCAAACGATTGTTTAAGTGGACTTTTTCGGCCGGAAGGCCAGCAGCCAGGCGAGCGCCAGCAGGCAAAGACCCGCAAACAAGCCCGGCAAACCCAGCGGGGTGCCCGACAACACGCCACCCAGCGTGCCACCGGCAAAGGCGCCGAGGAACTGGCTGGTGGCGAAGACGCCCATGGCCTGCCCGCGCCGCGCCGGCCCCGCCGCCTGCGACAGCCGCGCCGGCAAGCGCGCCTCCAGGAAATTGAAGGCGGCAAAGAACAGCGTGAGGCCCGCACCCAGCGCCCAGACGCTGCCGTGGAACAGCGCAAGGCTGCCCTGCGCGAACACCAGCAGCGCGATGCCATAGCGCATGACGCCATCCGCATGGCGCGAGCGTTCCGCCCACAGCACCAGCAGGCTGGTACCGACCAGCGACACGAGGAAGACCGGCAGATACACGTGCCAGTGGCTGGCCTGCGGCAGGGCCAGCAGGTCGCGCAGGGCGAGTGGTACGCCGACGAACGTTGCCGTGAGCACGGCATGCAGGCAGAACATGCTCAAGTGCCACGGCCAGAGCGGCTCGCCGGTTTCTTCGGCTGCACCGGCTTGGCGCGGCGTCTGCGCCGGGCGTGGCACCAGAAACTGCAGCACCAGCAAACCCGTGAGTGCGAGCAGCGCCATGCCCCAGAACAGCCCCGGAACGCCCACATGGGCGGCCAGCACCGGCGCGCC
>JBEGRA010000014.1:0-3122 GCA_041180705.1 Pseudomonadota bacterium
TTTGACCGCGGTGCACGCACGCGCCAGATTCGCGACGATTTGTTGCCGCTCGAGAAGGCCACTCCGGCCGACTTGTTGAGGGTGCACCTCGATGACCGTGCCGTGTTTCTTCAGCGTTGGCAGCCTTTGGCGCTGCGGACAGCCGCAGCGGAGCACTTGCCCGAGGCGACGCTTGCCTTGCTGCGTACGCCGTTTGCATCCGCTGCCACGGACAGCGTCAGTTACCGCCTGGTGCGCGCTTTCCAGCGCGAGACCACGAAGCAGGTGTGGACGGCGCTGGTGGCTCCGGCCCAAGGCGCTGCGGGCGAGTTTGAACTGAAGGCGCCCCCCGAGTTCGAGGGAGCGCTATGGCAGTTGGTGGGCGGGCCGGAAGGCGCACCGGAGAATGTTCTCTGGGAGGCTGTGCTCGGACGCGCGCTGCGAACAGCGCTAGCTGCGGAAGCAAAGGACTGCGGCGGGCAACTCGCCGCTTGTACCTGGGGCCGCGCCAATACCGCCCGCATCCGTCACCCGTTGTCTGCCGCCGTGCCGGGGTTGGGCTGGTTGGTGGATATGCCTGCCACGCCATTGCCGGGCGATGGCGACCTGCCGCGCGTGCAGCGTCCGGAACATGGGGCGAGCGAGCGCTTCGCGGTCACGCCGGGCCGTGAGGCGGAAGGCTATCTGGAGATGCCCGGCGGCAACGCCGGCAACCCGCTTTCGCCTTACTATGGCGCCGGGCATGCCGACTGGGAACGTGGCGTGCCTACCCCCTTCCTGCCCGGCGCAACGCGCTGGACCCTGCAACTGAAGCCGAGCGCCCGATGACTGCCCAGAAATTTTCCGGAACCGATTCCTACATCGCCACCGATGAACTGCGTCTTGCCGTGAATGCGGCGGTGCAGTTGCAGCGGCCCTTGCTCATCAAGGGCGAGCCGGGCACCGGCAAGACGCAGCTCGCGCTGGAAGTGGCGCGTGGCCTCGGGCGTCCGCTGTTCGAGTGGCACGTGAAGAGCACCACGAAGGCGCAGCAGGGCCTCTACGAATACGATGCCGTCTCGCGCTTGCGCGACTCCCAGCTCGGCGACGAACGCGTGAAGGATGTGGCCAACTACATCGTCCGCGGCGCCCTGTGGGAGGCCTTCGACTGCGCCGAAGCGCCGGTGCTGCTCATCGACGAAATCGACAAGGCGGACATCGAATTCCCGAATGACCTGCTGCGCGAACTCGACCGCATGGAGTTCCACGTCTACGAGACGCGGCAGCTGGTGAAGGCGCGGCACCGCCCGCTCATCATCATCACCAGCAACAACGAAAAGGAACTGCCGGACGCCTTCCTGCGCCGCTGCTTCTTCCACTACATCCGCTTCCCCGATGCCGCCACCATGGAACGCATCGTCGCGGTGCACTACCCGGGCATCAAGCAGGAACTCCTGCGCGACGCCCTCGAGGGCTTTTTCCGCGTGCGCGAAACGCCGGGGTTGAAGAAGAAGCCTTCCACCTCGGAGTTGCTGGACTGGCTCAAGCTCCTGCTGGCGGAAGACATTCCCCCGGAGGCGCTGCGCGCCGGCGATGGCAAGTCCGCGCTGCCGCCTTTGTACGGTGCGCTGCTGAAGAACGAGCAGGACGTGCATCTGTTCGAGCGGTTGGTCTTCCTGGACCGCAGCGCGCGGCGCTGAGGGCCGCGGCTTCATGCTGACCGGGTTCTTCTTCACGCTGCGCCAGGCCGGAGTGCCGGTAGCGCTGAACGAGTGGCTGCAACTCATGGCAGCGCTGCAGGCCGGTGTGGCCGAAACTTCCGTGGATGCCTTCCATGGGCTGGCGCGCACCGTGCTGGTGAAAGACGAACGCTACTACGACCGCTATGACCTGGCCTTCGGCAAGTACTTCCAGGGCGTGGAAAACGTCTTTGCCAATATCGACCCGACGCGTTTGCCTGCGGACTGGCTTGCGCGCCGGGCCGAGTTGACGCTATCCCCCGAGGAGCGCGCTGCCATCGAGAAACTCGGCGGCTTCGAAAAGCTGATGGAGACGCTGCGCGAGCGTCTGAACGAGCAGAAGGGCCGGCATGAAGGCGGCAACAAGTGGGTGGGCACGGGCGGACGTTCGCCTTTCGGTGCCTATGGCGACAATCCCGAAGGCGTGCGCATCGGACAAGAAGGAAGCCGCCGCCGCAGCGCCGTGAAGGTGTGGGACAAGCGCGAGTTCCGCAACCTCGACGACCAGGTGCAACTGGGCACGCGTAACCTGAAGGTGGCGCTACGCAAGTTGCGTCGGTTCGCGCGTACTGGCGCCCAAGACCTGCTGGACCTCGATGGCACCATCTCTTCCACGGCGCGTAACGCCGGCTTGCTGGATATCCGCATGCAGGCGGAACGGCACAACGCCGTGAAGGTGTTGCTGTTCCTCGACGTGGGTGGGTCGATGGACGACCACATCAAGCTCTGCGAGGAACTCTTCAGCGCGGCCCGCGCCGAGTTCAAGCATCTGGAGCATTTCTACTTCCACAACTTCACTTATGAGGCGATGTGGAAGGACAACGGCCGTAGGCATGCGCAGCGCATTCCCACGGACGAGATCCTGCGTACGTACGGGCGCGACTATCGCGCGGTGTTCGTGGGCGACGCGACCATGGGGCCGTATGAAATTGCCTATGCGGGCGGCAGCGTGGAGCACTGGAACGAAGAGCCGGGTGCCACTTGGTTCCGGCGCATTACCGCCGCGTTCCCGCATTTCGTGTGGCTGAACCCGGAGCCCCAGGACCGCTGGGGCTACACGCCATCGGTGAAGATGGTGCGGGAACTGGCGGAAGACCGCATGTTCCCGCTGACGCTGCGCGGGCTGGATGACGCCATCCGCGCCCTGCAGCGCAAGTAAGGGTCGCGACGCAACGTCGCGACCAAGGCCGCCATCAGCGGCTCAGGGCTTCGCGGGCGCCGCCGCGGCCTGCAGGCGCGCGAGGTCGTCGAGCAACACCTTCTGGCCGTCCTTCGGGTCGGCTTCCGGATAGTGCTTCGCTATGCGCCCCTGCGGGTCGATGACGAACGTCTGGCGGCTGGCGATTTCGAACGCCAGATAGTTGCGCAGTACGCCGTAGGCCTTGGCGGTTTCCTTTTTGGAGTCTGCGAGCAGCGTGAACGGCA
>JBEGRA010000015.1:0-15629 GCA_041180705.1 Pseudomonadota bacterium
TGCAGCGCCTGCTGCAGTTGCATGCTCGCCTGCTGAAAGAAGAGCAGGGCAAAACGCGCTTCCGTGGGCGTCAGGCCGCGGTCTGCGCTGCGCAGCATGGGCTTGCCCGGTCCGCCGAAATAGGCGTCCACCAGACGGGACATCAGCATGAGGTCGGCTTGCCACAGGCCCTGCCCGGGCAGCGGCGCCAGCGACAAGGGAGCAAGGCAACCCGGTTGCGCGATGCCTGCGGCCCAGTCCCCCTGCTTCACGGACTGCAACCCCTGGAACTGCAGTTGCGGTTCGCGCTTCAGCAGGCCGACCAAAGTCCCGCGGAAAGCGCGTGAGAACTCTTCGAGGGCAGACTCCAGCGCCGGCAGACGCCCGCGGGTGATGCGTTGCTGGCCACCCAGTTCGTAGGGCCGCACGCGCCCGCCAGTGCCGGGAGTCAGCAGGGCATCCACTTCCTCGGCGGAAATGAGTGGTGCAGCCTGGGAGGTGGAAGCTTCCATGGCCGCCTCACTGCACGACGAAGCTGGTGAAGTAGAGGTCTTCGACACCGGCCTTGCCGGTCTCGCGCTTCAACAGTTCCTGCACGGTCTTGAGACATTCGGCGCGGAGCGCTTCCTTGCCCGCCCGCGTCATCAAGGCCTGGTAGTCCCGCCCGTTCAGCAGGAGCAGCAGGCTGTTGCGGATCATCGGGTCGTGCTTCTGCACCGCCTCGACGACCGCCGGGTCGCGCGCCATGACCTGCACCTGCAGTTGCAGAAAGCGCACTTGCTCCGCGTCATCGAAGTTGACGACGAACGGCGGGTCGAAGGCGAAATAGAGTGCAGGCGCCGGAGCGGTTTTGCCGGCCTCGGCGTGTTCATCCCCGGCGGCCAGCACGAGCTGGCCCTTTTCCATCTTGAAACGCTGTGGCGGATGCAGCAGGTCGCGAACGAACCCGCCGGCGACCACCGCAGCCGTGCACAGCACGAAGATGCCGAGCCCATTGACCAGCAGCCCGACTACACCACCGCCCTTGGCGGGGGCAGGCGCTGGGCCCTCGGAAGCGTTTTCGGCCATCTCGACTCTCCAGGGAAGGACTCTCCCTGAGGGTCAAAGCAAGTTCCATGCCGCGGGATATGGCCCTGCCAAATCAGGGACTTGGCTTCACTCCAGCGGCCAGACGCGCCGCAACGCCAGCGGTTTGACGCGAATCTGCTGGCGCCGAGGCGCGGCCATCGGCCGCCGCGTCAGCCGTCTGACGGCGCGGGAGGGCCCAGCTATTCAAGGAAGCGGGGCGCAGTTCGCTGCCCCCCGCAGTGTGGGAAACCAGAAATGCGTGCCACTCTTCCGAGACAGGGTCCCGCAGCCCGAACAGGAACCGCAGCCCGCGGCTGCCCGCCTCCTCGGGATTCAGGCGTCGGTCGCAAACCACGAACCAGCCTGCCTCGGCGCCGCTGTCGCGGCCCGTGCTGCGCGCCAACCACTCGCCGACTTGGCGCGCCACCTGCCGCCAAACAACGTTGCCGCCGGGCTCGGCCAGAAACAGCACCCAGCGGGTGCCGCGCAGCAAAGCCTCCCCCAAGGCCTGAAGACGACGTTGGTAGAGCAACCGCCCGGCATAAGGAGAACGCGCCACTGGCGCAGCGAGCGTGACCTGCGGCGGGCAGTGGCCGCGAGGCACCCGCACGGTGGAAGGTACGTTCACCCCCAGCGCGCCCAACCGAACCCGCTCGAGGGGAGATACGGTCAGCGCCAGCCCATGGCCCGGACGCAAGGGTGGCAAGGCCTGCCCTTGCGCCGCCTCCTGCCAAGGGGCCTGCTGGCATTCCTGCCTGGACAACATGCCGGCTACGGCGCCACTCGGCGGGAAGCGCGCCACTTCGTTACGCAGCGGGTCGTGCACCGTTATCCAAGGAAACCACATCGCGGCGGACGGGGACCGCAGCGGCCAGGCGGCCAGCGCGTGCAAGGCTTCCCCCGCACTCCCCCATTCGGCCGGCGGATCCACCAGCACCATCGCCTGCTGCTCCGCACAGAAACGCGCCGCGACAAACCAGGCGGCGGCGCCGACCGGCAGTTCGCGATCACGCGGCGGCAACACCAACCACTGGAAGCTCGTCTCCACCAGGGAAAAGATCCCGGTGCGCGCGTCGCGGCTGCCGATGAGATCGTGGTCTGTAGGGGGCAGGCCATCATCGCCGTCAGGGCGACTGATCACCCATTGTCGTGCGGGCGTCGCCAAAGGCCGTTTTCCCGGCGCCGCTTGGACGCAGCGAACCAGCGCCGAGCCTTCCAGCAAGTCACCCAGGAAACGGGGCGTGCCCGGCACTGCGCTGACACGCAGATGGTATTCCTGTGCGTCCACCACCTCACTGCCCGCACTGCGCAAGCGCTGTACCAGCAAGTTGAATTCGTCCGTCTCGTCCGCGCCGAGGCCGTCGTAGTCCACAGCCACGCGCAGGAATTCGCGGGTACCGGGATGGCGCGCGGCGAGACACCACGCGGGCCCGGACGAAGCTGCCAGAGTGACGGAGGACGCCGCGGTGGGCAGCGCGAGTGTCGCGGGCCGCGCCGCATTGACGACGCGCACCACGACCGCTTCAGACCCGCCATTGGCAAAGAAATGCGCGACCAGATAGGACAGGGGTGCCGGCTGCCACAGCCCACCGAACGCACGTTCGAACTCGCTGAAGGAGCGGACCGCCACCGGTGTATCCACGGGGCCGCGCAAGGTGCGGCCGACGAAAGCGACGACCCCGGACGGCGCCGGCTGCAACGCCGCGGCCGGCGCGGCCTGCTCCGTCACGCGGATACCACCGCCTCCGACATCACCGCTCTGGTACAAACCCTGACCGCTCCTGGCAGTCCACCAGACCACCGTTGGCGCAAAGCCTACCATGCAGCAGCGCGCACTCCGGTAAGCTGCGAGCCACATGAACCCCACCGTCCACTCGCCGCGACGCGGCTTCGCGCTTGCCTTGCTCACCGCGCTCACCTGGGGTTCGCTGCCCGTGGCCATGGCCTTGCTGGTTCGCCAGCTCACGCCATGGACCGTTACCTGGTGGCGACTGGCCGGCAGTGCCGTCTTGCTGGGCAGTTGGTTGGCCTGGCGCGGCCAATTGCCGGCGCTGCGCGCGCTGGCGCGTCGCCAGGCGTTCTGGCTGGCGCTCGCCACCTTCGGGCTCGTGGGCAACTACGTCTGCTACGCCAACTCGCTCCGCTTTACCACGCCCTCCGTAAGCCAGACCGTCATCCAGCTGGCCCCCATGCTGCTGCTGCTGTCGGGCCTGGTGTTGTTTGGCGAGCGATTTTCCCGTGGACAATGGGCGGGCTTCGCCTTGCTGACGGCAGGGCTGCTGTTGTTCTTCAACCGCCGTCTGCCGGAAATCGCCGGCATGCACGGCAGCCTCGCCATGGGCGTGGGCTTGGTCGTGCTGTCATCGATGCTTTGGACGGGCTATGGCATCGCGCAGAAAAAGCTGATGTCGACGCTGGCACCCACGCAAATCCTGGTGGTGCTCTATGCGGCCGGAGCGCTTGTCCTGTCGCCCTTGGCCCAGCCCGGCGCCGCCTTGCATCTCGACCCGCAGGGCATCGGCTTGCTGCTGTTCGGCGTCGCGAACACGCTGGTGGGCTACGGCAGTTTCGCGGAGGCACTGGCCGTCTGGGACGTGACGCGCGTCAGCGCCGTCACTTCCGTGGCGCCGGTGGTCACGCTGACCTCGATGGCCTTGCTGAACAAGTGGGCCCCCGGCACTTTGCCGCACGAGGGGCTGAACGCGCTGAGTCTGGCGGGCGCCGTGGCCGTGGTGGCCGGCTCAGTGGCCTGCGCGCTCACCGCGCACACGAATCAGGCGCGACGCTGAGTTTCTGCCGCGGCGGCACGGGCCGCCTCTTCCTTGCGCTGCACTTCCTCGGTCATCACGGCCAGCCATTCGGTCAGTGGCTGCACGGCAATGCCGCGGCCGGCGACGGCCGGCGTGGCAGCGGCCTGGGAAGACTTGGGCTGTTCCTGGGACATGGGCAAACCTGCAACCGCGAAACACGGCCTGCGCCGCGACGGGCGGCATTATGCACCGCTCGAGGCCTTGCCGGGACCCGAGGGTGCGGTCAGTGCAGACGCGCCACTTGCAGGATGCGCACCTGATCTGCCCGCGTCTGCAGACGCCGCGCAATCTCCACGGCCACGTACATCGGATCGGGGGGGCCACGCTCACCGCGCAGCGTCACGACACCGCCCATGGCCTGACGCCGCTGTCCACCTTCGCGCAAGGACACGGTGAAGGTGGCGTAAAAACGCGCCGGCGCAGCAGCCGTCGTCTCGGACGACGGACTTTCCAGCAGGACCCATTGGTTGTCGGTGACAGACATACCGGTGCATCGGCCCGGCAAGCCACGCCTTGAGACTTCAGCGTGGCTTTGCCGCAGGAGCCGCCGCCGAGGGCGGTGCAGGGGGTGATGCCGGGACCGGAGACGACGCCGGGGACGCCACTGCGGACGCGGTTGGGGCTTCGATTTCAGCCTGCATCTGGCGGAACTGCGCCTCGTCCACGCGCAACTCCATGCGCCCGCTCCAGTTCGCGCCTGGCGGAACCGCGTTGCGCACTGCCGTTGCCGCCGTGAACAGCGGCATGACACGCGCCGCGAGCGCGGGACCCACGCCCTTCAAGGGATAGACCGCCGGCACAGGAGCGGGCGTCGGGTTCAATGCCGGTGCGGCCGTCGCCGCCGGTGCAGCCACAGCCGCAGGCACTGCCGCGACCGCCACCGGCGCCGTGGGCTTGGGAGACTTCATGATGGCCACCGGGACCCCCAGCGGCTTCAACGACAACTGGTGCGCAGTTTCCCAATCCACTTCGGCGTCGCGGGCACGAATGCGCTTCCACAAAGGCGAAGCCGCATTGGCACGCTTGCGCAGTGCTTTGGGCGCATGGCGCCAGTCCCGCTTGTCGTCTTCGAGCACTTCGTAGGCCTGCGCATGCAAGCGCCCGCCCTCCCAGCCGAGCACCAAGGGTTGGTTCACCACGGTGACCTTGGTTCCAATCGGCAACTGCTCGTAGAGTTTCGCGATGTCCTCGGGGTACAGGCGCAAGCAGCCGTGGCTGCTGCGCATGCCGACGCCATAGGGCTTGTTGGTGCCGTGGATGAGATAGCCCGGCCAGCCGAGCCGGAACATGTGCGCGCCCAAGGGGTTGTCGGGACCGGCCGGCACCAGCGCGGGCAGGATTTCGCCATTTTCCGCGTGTTCCTTGCGCACCGAGAGGGGTGGACGCCACGCCGGGTCTTTCACGCGCGTCAGGACGCGGGTGCTGCCTTCAGGGGTCACCCAGCCCACCCGCCCGATGCCGATGGGATAGGTGTAGACCACCTGCAACAGGCCGGGCTCGCGTTTGGGAAACCAGAACAGGCGCATGGCAGCGAGGTTCACTACCAGCCCTTCGCGGGGCGCGTCCGGCAACACGAAACGCGTCGGTAAAAGCACACGACGCCCTTCGCCTGGCAACCAGGGATCCACCCCGGGGTTGGCACGAACGATTTCCTCGTAGCCGAGGTTGAAGCGCCGCGCGATGTCCGGCAAGGCATCTTCCTTGCCCACCACGGTGGACTGCAGCACGCCCACCACGTCGGTGACGGCCGGATCGAATTCGAAACGATGGGTGGGGACCCCCAGCGGATCTTCCGGCGGCGGCGGGGGCACTTCAACCACGACAGGCGGCGGCATGACAGGCGCGCGTTGCGGCGAGGCGCACGCAGCCAGCAGCAACACCGGCAGCGCGAGCAAACGGAGGGGTATGGGCAAACGGAACAGCGACATGCCCCGATTATGGCGGCAAATGCACCCTAGAGGAGAACAGGGCGGTCGGGCAATTCATTGCCCGAACGGGCCGAGCCCGCCGACCGGGGGAAACGCCGCGCCAGCAGCAAGGACACCACCTCGAGCCCCGCCACGGCGCCGGCGATGTAGCGCCCCGTCGCGAAGGCGTCGCGAACACCCTTGGCCACGGCACCCCACTCTTCCGCACTGATGAGCCCGTTGCAGCCGCGGTCGGCCACGATTTCGACAGCACGGTCGGCAAACTGCACATAGACCAGCACGCCATTGTTCGCTTCGGTGTCCCACAAGTGGTACTGGGCGAACAACTCGAGCGCGCGCTCGCGTGGCGTCTGCCCGCGCCAAACCGCGAGGAGGTCGAGGTCCGCCTCGACGATGAAACGCACCTGCGCCGTGTGCAGTTCTTCACCGGCGGCAATCGTGGACTGCAGATGGTCCAAGGCGTTCGCAGGCAAAGCGCGGCGCAGCTGCCAGTCCGTTACCCAGAGGTGACGCCAGAGACGGGCCCAGCGACTGGGCAAGGCATTCGACGCGCCAGGCGCGACGGATTGAGTCATGTCGTGTGTTCCTTACCAGCGCCCGGAGGCACCACCGCCCCCGAAACTGCCGCCACCACCACCACCAAAGCCACCGCCGAAGCCGCCACCACCAAAGCCACCGCTGCCGTAACCGCCGCCGAAGCCACCGCTCCGCCAGTGACGCCCGCTGCCACCCCCCATGCCGCCACCCAGACCGCCGAGCAGCGCCACGATGAAACCGACAACGCCCGCAGCGATGCCAGCCCAGAGGAGACTGGTGAGCGCCCAACCGGCGAAGCCCACCACGGCTCCGGTAACAGTGGCCCCCACGGCGCGACCGAACAGCGAGCGCAGCACATTGCCCGCCACCAGCGCCACCACCAGCAACAGCATCCAAGGCGCGCCCTGGTGCCGCTGGTTTCCGCTGCGCTTGGCAGGAGCCGGCAAGGGCTCCCCATCGATGAGGCGCACCGTGGCTTCGACACCGGCCGCAATACCACCAGGCACATCACCGTCACGGAAACGCGGCACGATGATGTCGTCGGTAATGCGGTTCGCGTAGATGTCCGGGATGGCGCCTTCGAGGCCACGCCCCACTTCCAGTCGCACGGCGCGGTCGTCGAGCGCGACGATGAGGATGGCGCCATCGTTCACGCCCTTGCGCCCGGGCTGCCATTCGCGCGCCAGCCGGATGCCGTACTGTTCGATCTGCTCCGGCGCAGTGGTGCGCAGAACCAGCACTGCCAACTGCGAACCCTTGCGCTGCTCGAGGTCCTTGAGGCGCGCGGTCAGTTGCGCGCGGTCCGCTTCCGGCAGCACGCCGGCGGCATCGACCACGTAGCCGGAAAAAGCCGGCAATGGCGCGACTTCAGCCCGAGCGATGGACATCCAGCCGATGGCTGCCGCCAGACCGGCCAGTGCAGCCAGAGCGGCATGCCGCGCCTTGCGGAAACTCACGGCTTGGCAGCAGGAGCGGCGTTGAAGTCGACTTTCGGCGCGACGCTGATGGCAGCTTCGTTTTCCACCGTGAAGCTCGGCTTTTCCTTCAACCCGAACATCATCGCGGTGAGGTTGCTCGGGAACGAGCGGACCGTGGTGTTGTAGGCACGTACGGCCTCGATGTAGGTGTTGCGGGCGACCGTGATGCGGTTTTCCGTTCCTTCCAGCTGGGCCTGCAAGTCACGGAACCCTTGGTCGCTCTTCAACTGCGGGTAGTTTTCGGTGACCACCAGCAGGCGACCGAGCGCGCTCGAGAGTTCGCCCTGCGCAGCCTGGAAAGCACGCAATTTGGCCGGGTCGTCGACGCTGGCGGCATCCACATGCACGGCCGTTGCCTTGGCACGCGCTTCGGTGACACCGATGAGTACCGCCTGTTCCTGAGCCGCGAAGCCCTTCACGGTCTGCACGAGGTTGGGCACGAGGTCGGCACGGCGCTGGTACTGGTTCAGCACTTCCGCCCACGAGGCCTTGATGGTCTCGTCCTGGCCCTGCATGGTGTTGTAGCCGCAACCGGACAGCAACAGGGAGCCGACGATGGCGGCGGCGGCGAGAAGCTTGCGCATGAATCCTCCTGAAAGCGCGCCACGGAGGCACGCGAATGGCTCTAGTGTGCGTCCAAGCCCCGGGGAATCAAGCCCTGCGAGTACCCCGGATAAAAAATCGCCCCGCCAGCATTCGCTGGCGAGGCGTTAAAGAGCGGACTTATATGAAGGGAAGGAAGTCCGCCAGGGGATACATCGAGAGCCAATCTAACCGGAACCTTGCCCAGGCTTCCGTGACTTGCCGCACAATTGCGTTGGGTGACGAAAACGCGCCTCGGCGTGTGAGGTTGACTATGCGCCGGTGCCCCCCCGGTGGCGTAGCAGCACCCCCCTCAACGGTGTCTAAGGAATTCCCTGAACCGTTCCCCGACCCCTGAATCGCAGGAGAGCAAGACGATGGGACGCTGGCGCCCCCCGACCCAACCCGGCTCGAAATACATCACCCCCGAGGGCGAGGCCCGCCTGCGCGGGGAACTCGACCAGTTGTGGCGCGTGGAACGCCCGCAGGTAACGCAGGCCGTCAGCGAAGCCGCAGCCATGGGCGACCGGTCCGAAAATGCGGAATACATCTACGGCAAGCGGCGCCTGCGCGAGATCGACAGCCGCGTGCGCTTCCTGCGCAAACGCCTGGACGGGATGGTGGTGGTCGACCGTCCGCCCAGCGACCCGCAACGCGTGTTCTTCAGCGCTTGGGTGGAACTGGAAGACGAAGCCGGCGATACGCGCTGGCACCGCGTGGTGGGCCCGGACGAGTTCGATGCCGACCCGCGCTATGTGAGCATGGACGCGCCACTGGGGCGCGCCCTGCTCGGCAAACGACTGGATGACGAAGTGACGGTGGACACGCCGGCCGGAAAGCGCGTCTGGGTGGTCGCCGCAGTCGCCTACGGCGCCAACCCTCCGTAGGCTCAGACTCGCACGTTCTGGAATTGCCAGGCGCAGGTCGAGTCGATGTCTTCCGGGAAAAGACGGTTGCGGTCGTGCAGCGGCGTCCAGTCGGTGTACACGCCAACCACGGGCCCGAGATAAGGCATCGCCACTTCGAGGCAGCGGCGGTAATCCATCTCGTCCGGCTCGACGATGCCGGCAGCCGGATTTTCCATGGCCCACACCAAACCGGCCAACACCGACACCGTCACCTGCAGCGTCGTGGCGCTGTTGTGCGGGGCCAGTGCGCGAGCCTCGTCGATGGACAACTGCGAGCCGTACCAGTACGCATTCTTGGCGTGGCCCGCCAGCAGCACACCGAGCTCGTCGATACCATCGGCGATTTCGTCCATGAGGATGCGCTTGCTGGACTGCACGTGCCAATTGCGACCGGCCAACTCATGCACGGACATGATCGTGCTGTCGCTGGGGTGATAGGCGTAGTGCGCGGTGGGGCGGTACACCGCCTGCCCGTCTTCCAGCACCGTGTAGTAGTCCGCCAGCGAAATGGCTTCGCTGTGCGTGATGAGGAAACCGTGGAAGTGGCCGGCCTTCGGGGTCCACGTGCGAACGCGCGTGCCTGCTCCCGGCTCCATGAGATAGATGGCGGCACGGGTACCTTCCGCGTGCTCGCGGCCATCGGGCGGCAGGCGATGTTCGTGGGTACCCCAGCCGAGTTCTGCCGGCTGCGAACCTTCGCTGATGAAACCGTCCACCGACCAGGTATTGACGAACTCGTCCATGCGCTTCGGGATGGTCGGGCGCTGCGTATCGCGTTCCGCCACGTGAATGACCTTCACGCCGAGCGTCTGTGCCAACTTGGCCCAACCCTCGCGGGTGGTGGGCTCCGCCGTGTCCACGCCGGTGTCCTTGGCGATGTCGAGCAGCGCTTTCTTCACGAAGTGCGACACGAGACCGGGGTTGGCACCGTGCGTCAGCACAGCCGTCGGCCCGCCCGGACGCTCGTTGCGCAACTGCAGCGCGCCCTCGCGCATGATGTAGTTGGTGCGCTCGGCATGCGACAGGTTCGGGTCCGTGTAGCCACCGGCCCAGGGCTCGATGCAAGTGTCGAGGTACAGCGCACCTACTTCACCGGCAAAGCGGATGAGGTCCACGGAGGACACGTCGACCGAAAGATTCAACAGGAAATCGCCCGCTCCGACCAAGGGCAACAGTACGTCGCGGTAGTTGTCGCGCGTGAGCGGCTCGATGACGAACTTCACGCCAAAGGCAGCGGCCTCGGCGTTGCCGGCCGGCTCGGCCGTGACGATGGTGATGCGGTCTGCGGTCAGTCCACCGATATGCCGCAGGATGAGCGGCAGGACACCCTGGCCGATACTGCCGAAACCGACGAAGACCAGTCGGCCGGAGAAATTCACGTGGGTGGGGTGCTGCGCAGTGCTCATGATCGTTAGGACGTCCTCTGGTTGAAAAACCGGCAAAATGACACGCGGCCGCCGGGGCGACCTGCCCACTAGTGTACCGTCCGCGAACGCCGCTGAAAAACCGGGCTTCGGCCAGGCAAGGCGGGGTGCCGCAAAATACCCCTTCGAGGTAACTGCATGACCACGCCTTTTCCCTGGGTGACGCCCGCCGAACTGGCGGAGCACTTGCCTGGCAGCACCGCCCCCTGGTGCCTCCTGGACGCTCGTTTCGACCTCGCCGACCCGACTGCCGGCGAACGCTCGTTCCTTGCCGCCCACGTGCCCGGTGCGCAGTACTTGCACCTGGACCACCATCTGGCGCGTGAACGCAGCGCCAACGAAGGTCGCCATCCACTGCCACCCCGCGCAGTGGCCGCACAGCGGTTCGCGGCCATGGGCGTCACGGCAAACCGGCGCGTGGTGGTGATGGATGCCGGCAACGCCCTGTTCGGCGCCCGCGCTTGGTGGATGCTGCGCGAGCTCGGCCACCCCGAGGTGTACGTGCTCGCCGGTGGTTTCGCGGCGTGGGTGGCGGCACGGCTGCCGGTCGTCAGCGGGCCGCCGCAGGCGCCGGAAAAAGGCCTTTTCACCGCTGCTGAAGCCCCCGCCGGCTTCGGCACCGTGGACGCAGACCAGCTTTGGGAAGCCCTGCAAGGCGGTGCCTGTGCACTGGATGCCCGCGCACCGGACCGCTACGCCGGCTTGAACGAACCGCTGGACCCGGTCGCTGGCCATATTCCCGGCGCCCGCAACCTTCCCTACGGCGCGCTGCTGCAGGCGGACGGAACCCTGCTGCCACCCACCGAACTGCGCGCGAAGATCGCTACCGCGCTCGCGGGAAACCCGCCCGCCGAAGCGCTGCTGTACTGCGGCAGCGGCGTCACCGCCTGTGCCCTGCATTTGGCCTTCACCACCGCAGGACTCGCCGGCGAAGCGGGCCCCCGCATTTACCCGGGCAGCTGGAGCGAGTGGTGCCGCACCCCCGGGCGCCCGGTCACCACGGGTGCCGCGCCCTAGTCATTTACTTGCAGCACAGTTTTGCTATCGTGCGCGCATCCAACGCAGGCCCCGGGCGCAAAGCCCTGGGCCTGCTCTCTTTTCGGGGGTCCGTCACATGTCTGCCAACGCACCGAAGCTGCCCACTACCGCGCCGGGTTGGAAGGTCGAGGACAGCGCCGAGCTATATCAGGTGGAAGCCTGGGGCGGCGGCTATTTCGCCGTGAACGCCGCCGGTCACGTGGTAGTGCGCCCCAATCAGGAAGCCGCCCGGGAAATCGACCTCCACGAAGTCGTCGAGGGTCTGAAGGCGCGTGACCTGACGGCACCCGTGGTGGTGCGCTTCTCCGACATCCTGGCGCATCGCCTGCGCCATTTGCGCGACGCCTTCGCGCAGGCCATCGTCGAAAACGGCTACCAGGGCCAATACGCCGCCGTGTTCCCCATCAAGGTGAACCAGCAGCGGCTCGTGGTGGAAGAGGTTTACCGCTACGGCGCCGAGTTCAACTTCGGCCTCGAGGCCGGCTCCAAGCCGGAACTGCTTGCCGTGATGGCGCTGACCGAAGCCTCCCCGGGTCGCCTCATCGTGTGCAACGGCTTCAAGGACGACAGCTATCTGGAAACGGTGACGCTCGCCGCCAAGCTCGGCCGCAACATCGTTCCCGTGGTGGAAAACTTCGAGGAGCTCCCGCTCATCCTGAAGCACGCCGCGAAGTACGGCGTGCGCCCGCAGATCGGCGTGCGCGTGAAACTGGCTTCGGAAGGGGCCGGGCGCTGGCGTGACAGCGCCGGCGACAAGAGCAAGTTCGGCTTGTTCACCAGCGAAATCCTCGAGGCCGTGGAAATGCTTCGCGAGCGCGGCATGCTCGACTGTCTGAAGCTGGTGCACTGCCACCCCGGCAGCCAGTTGCAGGACATCCGGCGCGTGAAGGACGCAGTCAACGAGCTGGCCCACGTCTACGCCGAGCTGAAGGAAATGGGCGCCGGGCTCGAATACATCGACATCGGCGGCGGCCTCGGCGTGGACTACGACGGCAGCCGCAGCAATTACGAATCGTCGATGAACTACACGTTGAACGAGTACGCCTCCGACGTGGTGCACCGGGTCATGAGCGTCTGCGACGCGCGTGGCATCCCCCACCCCACCATCATCAGCGAATCGGGCCGCGCCATCGCGGCCCATCACAGCGTGCTCATCTTCAACGTCCTGGGCAGCAGCCGCCTCGACCAGTTCAAGGTGGCCGGCCAGGCCGAAATCGACTGGCCGTCGGAAGAGGAACTGCCGCAGCCCGTGCAGGACCTGTTCGATGCCTATCGCTCCGTGAGCGAACGCCGCGTGGTGGAGTGCTACCACGACGCGCTCGAGGCACGCGAGCAGGCCTTGCAGCTGTTCAATCTCGGGTACCTGTCTTTGCGTCTGCGCGGACTGGTGGAACGCCTCTTCTGGGCCACCTGCGCCCGCGTACGCGACCTCTGCCGCAAGCTGGACCGCGTGCCCGAAGAACTCGAGGACATCGAGGAGCGCCTGGCGGACATCTATTTCTGCAACTTCTCGCTGTTCCAATCGCTGCCGGACAGCTGGGCCATCGACCACCTGTTCCCGCTCATGCCCATCCACCGCCTCGGCGAAAAGCCCACGCGGCATGCGGTGCTGGCGGATATCACTTGCGATAGCGACGGAAAAATCGACCGCTTCGTCAGCGTGAAGGACGTGAAGCGCACGCTGGAACTCCACCCACTGGTGGAGGGTGGCGAGTACTACCTGGCCGCGTTCCTGGTGGGCGCCTACAGGAAACGCTCGGCGACCTGCACAACCTGTTCGGCGACACCCACGTGGTCCATATCCGTCTGGAAGAGGGTGGCGGCTGGTGGATCGAGGAAATCGTCAAGGGCGACACGGCCCACAAGGTCCTCGGCTACATGCAGTACTCGGACGACGTGCTGTACCCGCGCCTCGCCCGCGACTGCGAACGGGCGGTCCGGGAAGGCCGACTGACGGTCCACGAAAGCCAGGCGCTGAAGCGCTTCTACGAGGCCGAACTGGACGGCTATGCCTACCTGGAATAAAGCCGGGCCCGAAAATAACCAAAAAGAATGCTTGCATCCGAAAGTCAACCGACATAACATCGGCCTCGGATCGTTCCCGCCTATCCGCTTCTAGGGCAGTCAAGTCGGGCAAAGGGTTCCGGTAATTCCGGCATTTAAGAGCACAAGACAGTTCATCCAGAGCGTCGTTTGGCCCCCCGCGCCCCCACCACCTTCGAGTTGATCTGCGCACGTTCCACGGTACGGAGTCGTGTCGTGGCGCGTCCGGCTGCCTCCCGCAGCCGGCACGCCTTCGCACGCCTTCGAAAATAGCGACCCGCGGCTAGCGCGGCCTCTCCCGGCCGGCAGTTGCACGACGAGTGAGATTGGTTCGATGACGACGATTTATGTGGGCAACCTTCCCTTCAGCGCGACCGAAGACGAAATCCGCCAGCTGTTCGAACAGTATGGCAAGGTGGAGTCGGTCAAGCTCATCAACGACCGCGAGACCGGGCGTCCCCGCGGCTTTTCCTTTGTCGAAATGCCGGCCAGCGATGCGCAGAACGCCATCGCGAAGACCAACGGCTTCTCGATGGGCGGTCGCCCGCTGCGCGTGAATGAGGCGCAGGAGCGTCCCCGCGGTCCGCGTCCGGGCGGCGGCGGCGGCTTCGGCGGCGGCGGCGGTAGCCGTGGCGGCTTCGGCGGCGGCGGTGGCGGCGGCTACGGTGGTGGCGGCGGCGGTCGTGGCGGCTTCGGCGGCGGCGGCGGCAGTGGCGGCGGCTACGGTGGTGGCGGCGGCGGCTACGGCGGCGGCGGTGGTGGCTACGGCGGCGGTGGCCGCGGCGGCTACTAACACCCCCCAGCCTCAGGCCCGTTGCACCTTCCGGTGCAACACTGAAGCTTGGTGCCTCGTGCACCTGAAAGAACCCCGCCGCAAGGCGGGGTTTCTTTTTGGGCCGCCGAATGCTGAGATGGGTTCCCCTGTTCAGCGGAGCCTGCCCATGCGCGCCCTTCCCCGTATTGCCCGTTTCCTACCCGCCTTGGCCGCGGCCGCATGGCTCGCCGGTTGCGCCACCGCACCCACCGCGCCCCCGAAGCCAGCATTGCCCCCCGGACCCGCAGTCACGGACCCCGCCACCAGCGCCGCGCTGGACCGTGCGCTGGCCGGCAGTCACCGGCCCGAGGCCAACCGCGCTCGCGACCAATACCGCCACCCGAAGGAAACCCTGGAATTCTTCGGCCTGCGCGAGGACATGGCCGTGCTGGAAGTCTGGCCAGGCGCCGGCGGTTGGTGGACGGAAATTCTGGCGCCGGTGTTGCGGGACAAGGGGCACTACTACGCCGCCCAATGGGACCCGGATACCCAGAGCAAATACATTCAGGACGGTCTGAAGGAATACCAGGCAAAGCTGGCGGCGCACCCCGAACTCTACGACCGAGTGCAGGTGACTGCGCTGCAGGCCCCGGCCAAGCTGGCGCCGGTCCCGCCGGGCACGCTGGACATGGTGCTGACGTTCCGCAACCTGCATAACTGGCTGGCGAAGGATCAGGCGCTGGGCATGCTTCGTGCCATGTACACCGCGCTGAAGCCGGGCGGCATCCTGGGCGTGAAGGATCACCGCGCGGACCCGGCGCTGCCAGTGGACCCGAAAGGCACCAACGGCTATGTCAGCCAGCAACTCGCCATCGACCTGGCGACCCAGGCCGGCTTCGAGTTGATCGGGAGCAGCGAAGTGAACGCCAACCCGAAGGACACCAAGGACTGGGAGCAAGGCGTTTGGACGCTGCCGCCGGTACTGCGCCTGGGTGACAAGGACCGCGAAAAATATCTGGCCATCGGCGAAAGCGACCGCTTCACGCTGCGCTTCCGCAAGCCGCTCACGCCGCCAGCAGGCGCTGCTTCACCATAAGGCACGCAAGCGCGCCGCCATGTCCACCGTCGGCAGGGGAGTCGACGGTGGTGTGGCACCGGAGCCTGAAGGCCCCGGCGGCGGCCAACTCGTCGTCGTCAGGCAGTTCAACACGGGCGGGGTGAGGAAACGGCTCCGCGCCCCGTACACGTGCGCATCCCCGCGCTTGGCCTGCTGGGTGACGTGGTAGCGCAGCGGCACCACCAGATCCAGCGAATCCTTGGCGCGAGTCATCGCGACATAGAGCAACCGACGCTCTTCCTCCAGCAATCCCGGGTCGCCAGCGGCAAACTCCGAGGGAAAATTGCCGTCGGCAAAATTCAGCAGGGTGACCGACTCCCACTCCTGCCCCTTGGCCGAATGTACGGTCGACAGGATGAGGTAGTCCTCATCGCGCAGCGGCGGGCCAGCGAGGTCGCCGCTGGCCGAAGGCGGGTCCAGAGTCAATTCGGTCAGGAACTGCGCGCGCCCCGCGTATTGCCCCG
>JBEGRA010000016.1:0-11088 GCA_041180705.1 Pseudomonadota bacterium
GTCGGGCCGTGCCCTCGCCACGGCGTTTTCTCCGCCTGGGTTCCAGGGGGCAGTCCTGCCATATCTTGCCGCAATGGGCGATGCCGAATTGCTGGAAACGCAAGCGCGGCATGTCCAAGCCCATGCCGTTGCGGCGCAACTAGGCGCCATTACCCAGTACTACGACGAGGCCCTCATCCTGTTCGGCGCTGGGTGGCAGGAAAGACGCTATCGGTTCGATGCGGACGGGCATCTGTTAGTGCCGTGGGCAAAGTGAAGAGACGCTTGCGTGTGCCGATACGACGGCTGGACAGCACGCCGAAAACCCGAGGGCCGCGCCACAGATAGCGCGCTGCCAGGCGCCGTGGGTTTTGCAGCAACCGATAGCACCACTCCAGCCCTGCTTGCTGCATCCATTGCGGTGCGCGTCGTTCGCCGCCGGTCAGGAAGTTGAGCGAGGCTCCGACGCAAAGCGTCAGTCCGCGCGCAATCCCCCGCTCCTTCAATAGCATGGCAATGCGTTCCTGCTGTGGGGCGCCGACGGCGAGCAGACAGAACCGGAAGGGGCTGAGCCGCTCGATGAATTCCAGGCATTCTCGTGTCGCCGACGGATCGTGGATGAAACCCATGGGTGGGACATGCTGTTGCAAGTCCTGCAGACCATAGCGATGCTGCAAGCGTCTTGCTTGCTCCGGCGTCCCGCCAATCACCACGATTCGATCGTCCCTGCCGATCACCTCTTCGAACAGGGCGGAAGTCAGGTCGCTTCCCGGGCACACGCGCAAAGCCTGCTGTCGTGTCCAGCGCAGCCATCGCGCCAGAAAGCGGCTGTCCAGCAGCACGAAGTCCGCCTGCGCGTAGCTTTCCCTAAAGGCCGGATCTTCATTCAGGCGCAGTAAATGGTCGGCGTTGGGGGTGACGACAAAACCGTAGCGCTGCTGCCCGAAGGCGGCAGCCAGGCGGGTAAATGTGGAAAGGTCGAGGTCATCCAGCAGCAGCCATTCGCCGTCGCTGCCGGCAGGACTGGCGACCGCAATGGCCGCTGACAAGTGCTGGAGTTGCAGACGCAGCGCTTCGGGACAGCTCTCGCGCGCGTCCTGGCGTGCCACCACGATGGCGTCCAGCCATTCGCGCTGGCCCAATGCCTGCAGTTCCCGTATTTCCTCGGGCCGGCTTTCGTCGAAGACACCTACCACCTGAAAGAGATGGCGCGGGTTTTCGCGGAGCCGCGTGGCGACGCCCGCGACGGCTGTCGGAGGGCCCACTACTGCCAGACGGGTAGCGAAGTGTCCATGTTGCAGCAGGCTGCGAAGTAATGCGAAAAGAAGTGCATACAAGAGGAACGCGGCCCCCATGGTCAGCAGCAGCTCGTGCGGGTTGGTGGGGACGAGGGGCGGCCAGTTGGCGGCGGCGGCGACGGCGGGCAGCACGGCTATAGCGCTCGCAAGTATGGCGAGCCTGGCGGCCTGACGTGCCACGAGCGAGGGCGTGGAGCAATGGCGCAACTGGCTGCCAAGTTGCGGCTGGTACAGCAGCAAGCCCGCTATGACCAGCGCCATCGGGCTGTGCAGGCTCGCGGCAATCGCCGTCGCGCCCAACAGCGCCAGTGGCAGAGGCAACAAGTCCAGGAGGTGCGCGCGCAGACGGCGACTGACGGCGGTCAATGGCATCGGGAGAATCTCCGGTGGGTTAAAAGGCGTTCGTGCCTTTCAGCACGACGCGGACCGTCATGAGCAGGATCTTGAGGTCGAGTGCAGGTGACCAGCGCTCGATGTATTCGAGATCGAGTCGGATGCGGTGCTCGAGTTGTTCACGCGTGGAAGTGGCGCCGCGCGCGCCGTGGACCTGGGCCCATCCGGTCATCCCCGGCTTTACACGGTGGCGATGGGCGTAGCGCGCGGTGATTTCGTGGCCATGGAGACCTTCGGTGCGCATGTCTACGGCAAGCGGGCGCGGTCCTACCAGCGACATTTCGCCACGCAGGATATTCAGCAGTTGCGGCAACTCGTCGATGCTGCTGACGCGCAGCCAGCGCCCGACACGAGTAACGCGGTGGTCGTTGCGCCGCGTCTGTTCCATGGTCGCCCCCGCCGGCGTCGACTGCCAAGCCATGGTGCGGAATTTGTAGATATGGAAAACGCGATTGTCGACGGCGTGGCGGCGCTGTCGGTACAGCACCGGTCCCGGTGTTTCCAGCTTGATCGCAAGGGCCGCCAGCAGGCACAGGGGCAGTGCTGCCACGAGCAGCACTGCTCCGAGACCGCGATCCATGGTGGCTTTGATGACTGCGCCCCAATGGTCGATGGGGCGTCGTTCCAACCATTCCACGTTAAGGCCATCCACGGTGGAGAGAATCTTTCCGCAAAAGTGTTTGGTGCTCATGGGGTGCACTTTCCATGGCCAGGCCGGCTCGCTCTGTCCCCGCGCGCACTCTGTACGTCGACATACCGATACGTGGTCGGGCGCTGCGCACACTTCGCGCCATGGACATGCCAGTCACCGAACGCCGCCTTGCGCCGCACATCCTCGTGTTCGCTACTGCCCGCTGGCAGTTGGCTGCACGGATAGCCATCCACTTCGCCGATTGCGGTTGCCAGGTGGATGTTCTGGTGCCACGCGGACATCCGGCGGAATGTGTCGCTGCCGTGCGGGATATCCACCGTTACAACCCTCTGGCGCCGCAGGCGTCGGTGGTTGCGGCGCTGCAGGTTTCCCGAGCGGATTTCGTGGTTCCTTGCGATGACGCTGCGGCCCTGCATCTGCACGAGTTACACCGGCGCTGGTCGCTGGAAGGCGTGGGCTATGCCAGCCTGCTGGCGCTACTCGAACGTTCGCTCGGCAACGTGGAAGCCTGCTTCCTCGCCGGTTCGCGCTCTCGGTTCATGGATCTTGCGCGTGCTGCCGGTGTGCGCACGCCGCCGTCGGCCGCCGTTCACTCCGTGGAGGAAGTTCGCGATTGGGGCCGCACGCACGGCATGCCGCTTGTACTGAAGAGCGACTACAGCTTCGGTGGGCGAGGGGTGGTTCTCGCACGCGACCACCACGAGGTGGAGGCGGCTTGGCATTCACTGACACGACGCCCTGGAATCGGTGAGTCCGTGCTGCGCGCCCTGCTGGACCGGGACGCCGATCGACTTCGCGACTGGCACCGACCGCCGGTCGAGAGCTTGATGGTGCAGGCCGCCATTCGCGGGCAGCCCGCGAATCGAGCAGTGGCCTGCTGGGAAGGCGAGGTACTGGCTGGCGTCAGCGTGGAGGCCTTGCGTACGCAACACGCCACCGGACCGGCCACGGTAGTTCGTATCGTTAACAGTGGCGAGATGGAGGAAACCGCACGGCGACTGGTTCGCCAGTTGGGCGTATCGGGGTTCGTTGGCTTCGACTTCATGGTGGAAGCCACGAGTGGAGCTGCCTACCTCATCGAGATGAATGTTCGTGCTACGCCGTCATGCCATTTGCCCAGCACTCACGGGTCGACCTTGGCGAGCGCGCTGTTGGCGCGCATGCAAGGCAAAAGCGTGCCTCCACCGCGTGCGCGCGTCTCGCCCGGCGTGGTGGTCATGTTCCCTGGCGAGTTCCGGGCAGATCCGAGCAGTCCGTATTTGCAGGCGGCTGGGCATGACGTTCCCTGGGAGCATCCGGCGCTGGTACGTGACGGACTCGACGTGCCCTGGGAAGAACGCGGCTTGCTGGCGCGTTGGCGCCGTCGTTGGCGGACACCGCGCGACGTTGCTGCCCATCGGCGACCCGATACCTTGGTTGGCGCCGACTGATGTCACGCGGACGCCCCGCACAGTTGCTGCCGGACGACCATCAGGCCTTGCTGTTGCGTCTGCCAGCGGCCGAGCGGGCAGCATTCATCGCCCGGTGCGACGACGTTGAAATGCTTGCCGGACAGTGTGTGGCCACTGCCGACCAGCCGTGGCGCCACGTCTACTTTCCCTTGGATGCCGTTTTTTCCCTGCTCGTGGCGGAACCTGCGAGTAGCCCGGAAGTGGCATTGGTGGGTAATGAAGGGCTCGTGGGCGCCACCGTGGTGTTGGGAGTGGCGGCAGCGCCGTTTACCGCCGTGGTGTCCATCGGGGGCAGGGCGCTACGCATGAGCGGTGCCCGGCTCTGGCGCGAAGTGGCCGCTTCACCTCGATTGGCGCAGGTCTTGCGGCAATACGTGTGGATATTGGCCACCGACCTCGGGCAAGGGATCGCCTGCGCGGGGAGGCATAGCGTGGAGCAGCGCCTCGCCCGCTGGTTGCTCATGGCAGCGGAGAGAAGGCGGCAGCAGACGCTGCCGGTGACCCACGCGCAGTTGGCGCGCTTGCTCGGTGTGCGACGGGCGGGCGTGACCGACGCATTGCATCACTTGCAGGCGCAGCAGGCCTTGGTGCAGCGGAGGGGGGGGGTTCAGGTGCTGGAAGTGGCTGCTTTGACGCGCGCAGCTTGCCCATGCAACGCGCGGATGGATGCGCGTTACGAGTGGATTTTTGCGCGTTCGTCGCCGCCGAGCGACAGGTTGTCGCGTTTTATTTTCCATAATAATGACAATTTCATAGGTTAAGTTAAATAAACAATTATGTGATTTCGCCTTGGGGGATTCTCGACCTCGGCAACGAACACGCGACCGGGCAATGCACTCGGCGCGGGCGGGGCCAGCCAAGGGCTCCGCCACCGGCGGAGAAGAAGTAAAAGAGACCAAGGGGCCAAACCCATGAAGAACTTCCACGTAACGCGCGTACTGTTCGCAGGCGCCCTGCTGGCCGCAACCATGCTTCCAGCTGCCGCAAGTGCACATGCGGACGATGGCCTGGCGCGTACCAGCGTCGGCGACACCATCAACGTCGAATGGAATGCAGTGCTGCTGCAGGCCATCCGCGACACCAAGCCCGGCCCGCCGATGACGGCCCGCGCAATTGCGGTGGTTCACACCTGCATCTATGACGCCTGGGCTGCCTACGATGCCAAGGCTTCGGGGACGCAGTTTGGCGGCGACCTCCGCCAGCCGGCGGGTGCACGCACTGCGGCCAACAAGCGCCAGGCCATCAGCTATGCGGCCTACATGGCGCTCAGCGATCTGTACCCGACGCAGCGGGCGGCGTTCAAGGCCAAGCTGGCGGCGCTCGGCTACGATACTTCCGCGGCTTCGCTCAATGCCCGTGGCACGAGCACGCCGGCCGGCGTTGCCAATACCGCATGCGGCGCGGTGCTGGCGTTCCGCCATGCCGACGGCAGCAACCAGCTCGGCAACATGCCGGGCAGCAGTGGTGCGCCCTATTCGGACTACACCGGCTACCAGCCGGTCAATTCGCCGACGCAGCTGGCGGACCCGAGCCGCTGGCAGCCGCTGGCGGTGCCCAATGCGCAGGGTGTCGTCTCCACGCAGAAGTTCGTCGCGCCCCATTGGAAGAACGTGACACCTTTCGCCCTGACCTCGGCCACGCAGTTCCTGCCGGCGCCGCCCGCGGCCGTGGGTTCGTCTCGTTATCTCCAGCAGGCACAGGCCTTGCTCGACATCAGCGCCACACTCACTGACCGCCAAAAGGTCATCGCCGAATACTGGGCCGATGGTCCGAATTCGGAATTGCCCCCCGGCCACTGGACGATGTTCGCCACGTTCGTGTCGCGTCGCGACGGTCACACCATGGACCAGGACAGCAAGCTGTTTTTTGCGCTCGGCAACTCCCTGATGGACGCCGGGATTGCTTGCTGGACGACGAAGGTGGTGTATGACTACGCCCGTCCCGTGACGACCATTCGTTACTTGTTCGGTGGGCAGTCCGTGCGCGCTTGGAACGGCCCCGGTCAGAACGGCGTGCTGGTGGATGGCGCCGACTGGAAGCCGTACCAGCCGCTCACCTTCCCCACGCCGCCGTTTGCCGAGTACTCCTCGGGCCACAGCACCTTCAGTCGTGCGGCCGCAGTCATCCTGCGCAACTTCACGGGTAGCGACAAGTTCGGGTATTCGGCCACCATTCCGGCGGGTAGTTCGAATGTCGAGCCGGGTCTGGTGCCGGCCCAGGACGTGACGCTCGCCTGGAAGACCTTCCGCGAAGCCGCCGACGAGGCGGGTATGTCCCGCCGCTACGGTGGCATCCACTTCGAGGATGGCGATCTCGTGGCCCGCGCCATGGGCGCGAAGGTGGGCGAGCAGGTCTGGCGCAAGGCGCAACAGCTTTTTGGTGACAACTCCGACCCCCGGTAGGCCACTGCCGGGGCGGAAAAACGAATCGGGGGTTCCCTTGGCCCCGATACTGCGGTAGGATTATTGGCTCAGAGGTTAACGCTGTACTGCGCGCCCGTAGCTCAGTTGGATAGAGTACCTGGCTACGAACCAGGTGGTCGGAGGTTCGAATCCTTCCGGGCGCGCCATTTCCTATTCCGCAACCCCCTGCCCAGCCTCTGGTCAGGGGGTTTCCTTTTTTTCGGGCTAAGCTAGACGCGGGGTCGCGTTCGGAGCGAAGCATGGAAAATCCCTTGTATTCAAGGTTCCGTTGGCTGCCGTTAGGCATCCTGATGGTTGCTTCTGTCGGCTGCGCTAGCGTTCCCCCGCGCGAGGCTGCGGTACGCGCCCAGTTACCGGTGGCGGCTGTTTGGGCGGCGAGTGCCTGGGGTGGCGCCATTCCCTCCGGGGCTGCGCCGTCGACACCCGTGGCTTCGGGGGCCGAAAAGCTAAGTGCCGACGCTGCGGTGAATTTGGCGTTTTCCGGCAGCCCGCAGGCCCGTGGGTTGCGGGCCGCGTTTTTGGTGGAGGTGGCGGGCATCGACGCCGTCGCGGCACCTGGTGGCATTCATTTTTCCTGGGCACGCCTGAGCCCCGACGCCGGTCTGGCGAAGTTGGCACTGGCATTGGCGGTTCCTCTCGACGAATGGCTGACTTTGCCGGCAAGGCAGCGACAGGCTTATTGGGACCGCGCCGCGGCCGCGCAACGTGCCGCTTTCGCGACGTTGCAATTGGAAAGTCGGGTCCGCGAGGCTTGGGCGAAGGCGGTGGCCGGGCAAAGGCAGGCCGCCCTGCTGGCGCGTGCGGCGGAAACGGCCGAGTTGGCCGCCGAACTCGCCACACGTTACCGCGATGCGGGCAGTTTGCCTTTGCTCGAATGGAACGCGCAGCAACAGGCGGCCGCGAACGCTTTGGCCGCGGCGGCGGAAGCGGGCGTGGAGGCGGCAGCAGCGCGCGCAGAACTCGCGAATCTGTTGGGTTTGCCGAGCAATGATCCGCGTTTGGTCTTGCCCGAAGCCTTGCCGCCGGCACCGGCGCTGGCAGACACCACGGCCGCGGCTTCCGCTGAACAGGAGTCGCAGCAAGTCGCAGCCGCCTTGCGTCAGCGTCTCGACTTGCTGGCCGCGCGCAGTGCGTGGATGGCGCGCCAAGTGCACGCTGGCAGCAGCCGCGTCTGGTCGCGTCTGCCTTCGCTGGCCGTGGGTGCCGAACGGGAACGCGAGACCGACGGGGCACAGGTGACGGGCCCGTCGCTGGAGGCGGGCTGGTCGCCGGCCGGCGCGGCCGTGGTACGTGGAACGAATGCGGAAGTCGATGTCGCGGAGGCGGCAGCGGCAACGCTCGCCGTGGAAGTGGCGAATGACGTTCGTCTGCG
The DNA here is from genome assembly GCA_041180705.1 of Pseudomonadota bacterium. Classification (GTDB taxonomy): domain Bacteria; phylum Pseudomonadota; class Gammaproteobacteria; order Steroidobacterales; family Steroidobacteraceae; genus CAIOHZ01. Next base: position 7,569 of record JBEGRA010000016.1, read on the forward strand.
GTCGCTGGCCTACCGGCGCGCTTTGGATCTCGACACCTTGCTTGGCCAGCACCTGCAGCAGCTGCAGGCTGCTGTCGTGGCGGATGCGCAGCGGCAGCATTCCTTCATGCTGGCGGGGCCCTTCGATTTGCTGGAGCAGCGGCGTGGCGTAGACGAACTGGCTGCGCGCGCCGAACAGCAGCGCCTCGCGGCGTGGTCGGCCTGGTTTGCCTTGCAACAAGCTTCAGGAGTTGCGCCATGAACTTTTCACGACGCCAGTTGCTGCAAGGGGGCGGCGCGACGCTGGCCAGGGCTGCCGCGACCCTGGCCGGCGCTGCAGCTACGGTGGTCTCGCCCGTAGCAGTGTCATCAGCCACTACCGTACACCCGCTCGAAAATTTCCCTGACCCGTTGCCGCCGGCGGCTCGCAAAGCGGGGCAGGCGCCCGTCACTACGCTCAACGGTCGTAGCTTGCCTTCGCGCTGGCGCGACGGTGCGCGCGAGTTCCATTTGGTGGCAGAAGAAATCGACCACGAGTTCGCGCCGGGGCATGCCGGCAGCACGCGCATCAAGGCCTGGGGCTACAACGGCACCACGCCCGGACCAACGCTGGAAGCCGTGGAAGGCGAGCGGGTGCGTATCTATCTCAGCAATCGTCTACCCGAACACACGAGCATTCACTGGCACGGGTTGTTGCTGCCCGCCGGGATGGACGGCGTGAGCGGTTTGACACAGCCGCCCATCCCCCCAGGTGAAACTTGGGTCTACGAATTCGAACTGCGTAACCACGGCACGTTCTTCTATCACCCGCATGCGGATGAACTGCTGCAGGTGGCGACGGGTCTCATGGGCATGTTCATCGTCCATCCGCGTGGCGGCGAGGACCGCGTGGACCGCGACTTCGCGATGATGCTCCACAACTGGTCGGTTCACCCGGGAACGTACCGTCCCGACCCGGCCGTGATGACCGAGTTCAACTTGTGGACTTTCAATTCGCGGGTATTCCCGGCCATCGCACCCATGCTGGTGAAGCGTGGCGAGCGCGTGCGTATCCGTATCGGCAATTTGTCGATGCACGACCACCCCATGCACCTGCACGGGTTCCGCTTTTATGTGACGGGCGGTGATGGTGGGCGCTGGCCTCGGCACACCTGGCACCCCGAAGTGACAGCGCTGGTGGCCGTAGGGCAGACACGCGATATCGAATTCGTGGCGGACGTGAACGGCGACTGGGCTTTCCATTGCCACAAGGCCCACCACACGATGAATGCCATGGGCCACGACTTGCCGAACCCGCTGGGCGTGAAGCAGCAGGATTTGGCGGAGCGCATTCGCGAGGTGTTGCCGGACTACATGGCGATGGGCGAGCACGGCATGGCCGAGCACCAGGTGCACACCGACATGGGGCATATGGAAGGCCCGGAAAACACGATGCCCATGATGATGGGCGAGGGGCCTTTCGGAAAACTCGAGATGGGCGGCATGTTCACCGTGGTGAAAGTGCGCGACGAGTTACCCGCGGATGGCAGAGACCCGGGTTGGTACGAACACCCGCGCGGCACGCAGGTGCGCCGCGTCAGCCAGGACCCGGCGTTCCGCCTGAAGTGAGTTCCAGCGCGGTCAGGCGCGCTTCGAGGCTCGCGAGGCGCGCGTCGAAGCGGGCCTCCAGTTCCGCAACCATGTCAGCCAAGGCGGTGGTCTGTGCCATGACGTCCGTACCACGCGGCGCGTAGGCTCCGGCTTGCACCGGCGCCGGTGTGTGTTCGCCGCTGGCAGCGGCGGCCGCCACGCTCTCTGCATCATCGCCGAGCAGGTGGGCCCAGCGCGCTTCGCGCGCGCCCGGGGCACGCGGCAGGCGCACCACCAGTGGACGTTCCTCACGAGTGGCCAGCGCGTCGAGGGCAGACTGCACCTCCTCCAGGCTGGCGAACGGGTGTAGACGATGCCCGTGAGCGCGCAGTTCGCCGGGGGTTTGCGGACCGCGTACCAGCAGTTCGCAGACGATGGCACGTTCCGCGGCAGTGAATTGCAGCGAGCCGAACTCGGTATTGCAGAAAAGCTGCTTGTATTTGGGCACTCGGCTGCCGAAGCCACTGCGTTCCAGCACGAGCCGCTGCTTCGCGAGGCGGTCTACCACGGCCTGCACGTCGCTCTCGGCGAGGTTCAGGACCGGCTCTCGGTTGGTCTTCTGGTTGCAACCGGCGGTCAGTGCGTTCACGGAAAGCGGATACTGGTCGGGGGTGGTGGTTTCTTTTTCCAGCAATACGCCGATGACTCGGGCCTCGCCGCTATCCAGTGCCACTTTCATGTTTCCGCTTCCCGTCGCTTGCGGCAGGCCCGCACACCCCGTAGTTTACCGCCCGCGTGGCGTTCGCCGCCGCGCTTCCCGCGCATGCCGTGACGCTGCGCACACCTCGAGTTTCCGGAACCCACGCATGACCCTGCTGCGACTCAACGAGGCCTCGCTGGCCTTCGGCCTACGCCCTCTGCTCGATAACGCCGTGCTCGAAGTGGCGGCAGGCGAACGCCTGTGTCTGCTCGGGCGCAATGGCGAGGGCAAGAGTTCGCTGCTGCGCGTTTTTGCCGGGGAACAACCGCTCGACAGCGGGCAAGCTTGGCGGTCGCCGGGCAGTCGCGTGACGCTGCTGCAGCAGGATGCGCTGACCGAAGACATCAGGCCTGTGGCGGAAGTGGTGCGCGAAGGGCTGGACGCTGCGGACCCGGGGGCCATGGAAGATTGGCAGGCGGAGATGCGCGTGGCGGAGGTGCTGGAACGCCTGGAACTGGACGGAACGGTGCCGCTGGCGGACCTCTCCGGCGGGTGGCGACGCCGCGCCTTGCTGGCGCGTGCGCTGGCGGCGGACCCGCAAGTGCTGCTGCTCGACGAGCCCACCAACCACCTCGACGTCGAGGCCATCCTGTGGCTTGAAAAGTTCCTGCAGTCGTACCGCGGCGCCGTGCTGTTCGTCAGCCATGACCGCGCCTTCATCCGGCGAGTGGCCACGCGCATCGTCGAACTCGACCGCGGCCGTTTGACGGGCTGGCCTGGCAACTACGATGAATACTTGGTGCGCAAGGCCGAAGCCCTGCGCGTGGAGGCAGACCAGAACGCGCTGTTCGACAAGCGGCTGGCGCAGGAAGAAGTGTGGATTCGCAAGGGCATCGAGGCGCGCCGCACGCGTAACGAAGGCCGTGTGCGAGCCTTGTATGCGCTGCGCGAAGAGCACCGGCAGCGTCGCAACCGCGTGGGCACGGCCAACCTGCAGGTTCAGGAGGCCCAGACCTCCGGCAAGCTCGTGTTCGAAACCGAAAACCTCACGCACGGCTACGGCGAGACGCCATTGGTGCGCGGTTTGTCGTTGCGCGTGATGCGTGGCGACCGTCTGGCTTTGCTCGGGCCGAATGGTGCCGGCAAGACCACGCTGCTGCGTTTGCTGCTGGGGCAACTCGAGCCGCAGTCCGGCACGGTGCGGCAGGGCACGAAGCTGGAAGTAGCCTATTTCGACCAGCAGCGCGCCCAGTTGGACCCGGCGGCCAGTGT
>JBEGRA010000017.1:0-4107 GCA_041180705.1 Pseudomonadota bacterium
GCCACTGCCACTGTGGGAGCGAGCTTGCTCGCGACTTCCCCAGCCGTCGCCCTCATCGCTCCACCGCCGCCGCCCGCTGTCGAAAGGCCGCGACACGTTCAGACGCGGGCGTACTTCTTCCAGCAACTCTTCGGGCATTTCCGCGAGGAAGCGCGACGGCGCCGCCATCTGGTCCTGACCATGCAGCCGGCGCGCTTCCGCGTGCGACAGATACAGCCGCTTCATGGCGCGCGTGATGCCGACATAGCAAAGACGGCGCTCTTCTTCCAACCCATTCAGGTCCGCAATCGAGCGCTGGTGCGGGAACAAGCCTTCTTCCAGACCACACAGGAACACGATGGGGAACTCCAGCCCCTTGGCCGAATGCAGCGTCATCATCTGCACCGAGTCCTCACCGGCGCCCGCTTGCGATTCGCCGCTTTCCAGCACGGCATGCGCCAGGAACGAGTCCAGCGGGTTCATGGGTTCGCCGCTGTCAGCCGGCACCTGGTCGGGCTCGAACGTACGGGCGGCGGAGACGAGTTCGTCCAGGTTCTCCACGCGGGCCTCGCCCTTGCCGTCCTTTTCCTTCTGGAAATGCTCGCGCAGGCCGGAACGGGCAATGACATGGTCCACCTGCTCGTGCAGGGGCAAATTGGCAGCTTCCTTCGCCAACTGGTCCACCAATTGCAGGAAACCGGCCAGCGCCTGGTTACCCTTCGGCCCAAGCATGCCCGAGCCCAGCACCACGCCGCAGGCTTCCCACAAGGACGCTCCGCGTTCACGGGCCGCGGTACGCACCAAATCCAGCGTGCGCGCGCCGATGCCGCGCGTCGGCAGGTTCACCACGCGTTCGAAGGCCGCGTCTTCGGCGCGGTTCGACAGCAGACGCAGATAAGCGAGCGCATCCTTCACTTCGGCGCGTTCGAAGAACCGCAGCCCCCCGTAAACGCGGTACGGAATACGCGCGTTCATGAAGCCTTCTTCCAGCACGCGAGACTGGGCGTTGGAACGGTAGAGCACCGCGACGCCATCACGCCGGCCGCCGTGCGCCACCCATTCGCGCACGCGCTGCACCACGAAGTCCGCTTCGTCGCGTTCGTTGAAGGCCGAATACACACGGATGGGCTCGCCGGGAGCGCCGGCCGTCCGTAACGTTTTGCCGAGGCGGCCCGTGTTGTGTTCGATGATGCCGTTCGCCAGCGCCAGGATGTTGCCGCTGGAGCGGTAATTTTCCTCGAGGCGCACCATGAGGGCGCCGGGAAAGTCTTTGCTGAACTGGTGGATGTTCTCCACCTTGGCGCCGCGCCAACCGTAGATGCTTTGGTCGTCGTCGCCCACCACGAATGGCGTGCCACCCGGCCCCGCGATCAACCGCAGCCACTGGTACTGCAGGGTGTTGGTGTCCTGGAACTCGTCCACCAGCATGTGCGTGAAACGCTGGCGATAGTGGGCCAGTACATCCGCGTGGTCGCGCAACAATTCGTAGCTGCGCAACAGCAGTTCGGCGAAGTCCACCACGCCCGTCTTGCGGCAGCGCGCTTCGTATTCTTCGTAGATGCGGATGAGTTGGCGACGCGTGGGGTCGCCGTCGTCCTTCAGGTGTTTCGGGCGCTGGCCTTCGTCCTTGCGCCCATTGATGAACCACGTGACCTCGCGCGGCACCCAGCGGGTGTCGTCCAGGCCCATGTCCTTCAGGATTTTCTTCACCAGCCGCTGCTGGTCGTCCGCGTCGAGAATCTGGAAGGTCTGGGGAAGGTCCGCCTCGCGCCAGTGAATGCGCAGCAGGCGATGCGCCAACCCGTGGAAAGTGCCGATCCAGAGATTCTGCACGCCCACCTGCAGCAACGACTCCACGCGGGCACGCATTTCCGCGGCGGCCTTGTTCGTGAAGGTGACGGCGAGGATGGACCACAGCGAAGCACCTTCGCGCTCCACGAGCCAGGCGATGCGGTGCACGAGCACGCGCGTCTTGCCGGAACCGGCACCAGCGAGGATGAGACAGGGCTGCAGGGGCGCAGAGACGGCCTGCGCCTGTTCGGCGTTCAGGCGGGAAAGGAGCGGGTCGGCATTCATCCACCCATTCTACCGGGGTGGGCGGCTCAACCGGTGACCCTGTTCAGGCCTCGGGCGGCATTCCTTCCCCGAGGAAGGCGAGCAGTTCGAGTGCCAGCGCGATGACCACCGGCCCGAGAAAGAGACCCACGAGACCGAAGGCCGCCAACCCCCCGAGCACGCCGATGAACACAGCCAAGGTAGGCACCTCTCCCTGCCCGGAAATGAGCAAGGGTTTCAACAGGTTGTCGATGGTCCCCACCACGCCGGCGCCGAACGCGAACAGCAGCAAGCCCGACAAATACTCACCCTGCACCGCCAGCCCGACCACCGCCGGCCCCCAAACCAGCGCCGTGCCGCCAAAGGGCACCACGGACAGCACTGCCGCCAGTACACCGAACACCACGGGCGAAGGCAGCCCGGCCACCGCGAAGGCCAGCCCCACCAGCAACCCCTGCACCATCGCGGTGACCAAGGTGCCGAACACCACCGCCCGCGTGACAGCCGCCAACCGGGCGAACAAGTGGTCCTTGTGCGTGGTGTCCATGGGTACCAGGCGCCGCAGCCCCAAACCGATGGGAGCCGCATCTCGCACCAGGAAAAAGAGCAGGATGAGCATGAACAGGAAACTGGCTACCGTCCCCACGGCTTCGAGGAAGAAGGCGCCACCCATGGCCGCCAGTGGTGCCAACACCCGCTGCGCACCAGCGACAGCCCAGGCTTGCAGCTGCGCAGCCGACACGGCGAGATGCTGTTCCGCCCAGCCCACCCAGCCCTTCAGCCAGGGCTGCTGGAGCAGGTCGTTGAAACTGCGAACCTCCATCTCCACGGCCAGTTGCTGTACCCGTTGCGCCAGGTCCCCGGCCTGCGCCGCGAACATGGCGCCCAGCACGCCCAGCGGCCCCACGAACAGCAGCAAGGTGCCGAACGTGAGCAGCAAGGCCGCGAGGGATTCGCGACCGCCAAGCCGACGTGCGAGCCGCACCTGCAAGGGCTGGAGCAGGAAAGCGAGAAACACCGCCCAAGCGAGCGGCGCGAGGAAGGGCTCGACGATTCGCCAGAGCAGTACCGCGAGCACGGCCGCCGTGACGAGGCCAACGGCGCGGCGGTAGAACACGGTGGAAGGCGTGGGCAGCATGGCGGGTATCTCGCGGAAGGCAGTCGTGGTCGATTGTTCCACAGGCCCGCCCGGCAACGGTAGGCGCTAGACTGCGCACATGATCGGCTTGTTGCAACGCGTGACCGAAGCGAGCGTACACGTCGATGGCGTCCTCGTCGGTGCCATCGGCCCGGGCCTGTTGGTACTGGTCGGCGTGCAGGCCGGCGACACCGCGGCGCAGGGCGAGCGTCTGCTCGAAAGGCTGGTCACCTATCGTGTCTTCGCCGACGAAGCGGGAAAAATGAACCGCAGTCTCGAAGACACAGGCGGTGGCTTGCTGCTGGTGCCACAGTTCACGCTGGCGGCAGACACGCACAAAGGCACACGGCCTGGCTTCAGTACCGCAGCAGCACCGGAGGTAGGCCGTGAACGCTTTGCGGCCCTGGTGGCACTGGCCCATGCACGCTTGTCCGACCGAGTGGCCACGGGCCGTTTCGGTGCCGACATGAAGGTGGCACTGGTGAACGATGGCCCCGTGACTTTCTGGCTGGAAGTGAAGCCCGCCACCCCCTGAAAAAGGGCAACTAGGTAAAAACCCTTAGTAAATGCGGCGATGGGCACACGTCACGAATTGGGGAACTGGACAAATACCCGCGGGGTCCATGCAGTAATATCCCCGTCTCGTCACTCACGCCGGCGCTGTCGGCCCTCGTTGGAGCCTAATCATGGGTATCGGTTTTCGTGAACTCCTGGTCATCCTCGCCATCGCCCTGCTCGTGTTCGGCGCCGGCAAGCTCAAGAACATCGGCTCGGATCTCGGTGCGGCCGTGCGCGGCTTCAAGAAGGGCATGAACGAAGACGACGACAGCGCCAAGGACACCAAGGCGGCGCCTGCTGCCGACGACAGCAAGAAGGCCTGAGCCTTCCTGCATTCCCGAGGGTGCGGCCCCGCGATGGGGCTGGTTCGGGCTCCA
>JBEGRA010000018.1:0-8372 GCA_041180705.1 Pseudomonadota bacterium
GGACGTTCGTCTTCGAGCCATTCCAATCCGTCCTCATGCACGGGCGGTGCAGCAGACCGCAACCACCGGGGCGCATCGACGAACACCCGCTGGGCGCTGGCACCCACGGTCAGACGTCCGAAGGCACGCAGGCGACGCAGCTCGGCAGACCAGTCTTCGCCGATACGCACCGTTTGCACGCGGTCCCAGCCGTGCGGCGCCAGTTGCGCTGCGGAGAGGCAGCCCTCATCGAGCGTCACCAGCCAACCGCTGTCCGGCAGCCGCTTGCGCCAGCGTTCGTAGGCGACGACCAACTGTGGCTGCACCGAGAGCAGCCGCACACCTGCGCCTGCGGCGACTTCCTGCAGCGAAGCCAACAATGCGGCGGGTATGGCGGAGGCCACGAACGGCCGGCCAGGCAGGCCCTCCCCGAGCGCCAGTTGCCAGTCATCGCCGAGCTCGCCATAGGTCTGCGAAAGCCAATGACGCGCATAAACCATACGCTCGGCAGTGCGTTCAAGCCCTTGCACGGCAGGCACGACTGCTTGACGCGCCCAATGGTCAGCCACGGCCACACGCAGCCCTGCCCCACCCCAATCGGGGTCGGCGAGCCGCACTGCCAGAGCGTCGACCGCTGCACGCCAGTCGGCGAGCGTGGCGCCCTCGACCGGAAAGCAGGCCTCGAGCACGCAGCGCGGACGCAAGCCACGCTGCAGACGCACCATCACCAACCGACGCGGTGACAGGTAGACGCCGACTTCATCACGCCATGGCAGTGACACGGTTCACCTCCTCGAGCGTGGTCAGGCCCTGCTTCACCAACGCAATGGCACTTACCCGCATGAAACGGGAGCCGGACTTGATGGCCAGCTCCTTCAATTGACGGACGGGAGCACGGGCCACGATGGCCTCGCGCAGTTCATCGTTCAGCACCAGCAGTTCGCCGATGGCACGGCGCCCGCGGTAGCCACTGCCGCGGCAGTGCTTGCAGCCGCGCCCGACGCGGAAGTGGAAGTCCGCTGCCACGGCGAGCGGGATTCCAGACTCTTCGAGAGCAGCGCGGTCTGGTGTGACCTGCTCCGCACACTGCGGGCAAACGATGCGGATGAGGCGCTGCGCCAGAATGCCGTTCAGCGCCGAACACAGGGCATACGGGTCCACGCCCATGTGCATGAAGCGGCTCAACACGTCGAACACGCTGTTGGCGTGCACCGTGGTGAACACCAGGTGACCGGTGAGCGCGGACTGGATGGCAATCTGCGCCGTCTCGGCGTCGCGGATTTCGCCCACCATGATCTTGTCCGGGTCGTGACGCAGGATGCTGCGCAGACCGCGTGCAAACGTCAGGCCTTTCTTCTCGTTCACGGGAATCTGGAGCACGCCGGCGAGTTGGTATTCCACCGGATCTTCGATGGTCACCACCTTTTCGGCCCCCGTGCTGCCTTCCGACAGCGCGGCGTAGAGCGTGGTGGTCTTGCCACTACCCGTCGGCCCGGTGACCAGCAACATGCCGTGCGGCTGCGTGCTGAGGCGCCGCAAGCGCTCCACGATGCGGGTATCGAAACCCAGCGCATCGAGGCGCAGGCCCTGCATCTGGTCGGTGATGGCCTGCTTGTCCAGCACGCGCAGTACGGCGTCCTCGCCGTGCACGCTGGGAATGATCGAAACACGGAAGTCGATGGCACGACCGTCGATGGCTACCTTGAAGCGGCCGTCTTGCGGAATGCGTCGCTCGGCAATGTCGAGTTCCGACATCACCTTGATGCGCGACACCACTTGTTCGGGAATCTCGAGACCGCTGACGGCACCCACCTGCGACAGCACGCCGTCGATACGGTAGCGAATGACCAGACCCGAAGGTGTGGTTTCCAGGTGGATGTCGCTGGCGCCGCCGCGCAGGGCGTCGAACAGCGTGGAGTGCACCAGTTTGACGACCGGGCTGGCATCCTGACTGATGGAGGCCAAGCTGAGGGCCTCGACCTCGCCGTGCTCGTCTGCCGCACCCTGAGCCCCTTCCAGGGCGGTATCGATGGCGCGCATCGACTGTTCATGGCGCGAAATGAAACCCTGGATATCGCCGCGGGCGGCAACCGCCCAACCGAAACTCTCGGGAATGCGCGACTCCAGCCAAGGACGCAACGTCGCATCCAACGGGTCGGCGATGACGGCTACCAGGCCACCCTGCTGGCGCACCACCACACACCCGCGGCGCAGCGCATCCGCCGCCCCCAGACGGTCGAACGCAGGCTCGCTGGCAAAGAGTTCCGAAGCTGCCCAGTAGTGGTAGTCGAAGGCTGCAGCCAAGCCGGCAGCCAATTGGCCGGACTCGAGGCCGCTCGTTTGCTCGAGCACTTCCAGAACCCCGAGACCGTCGCGCTGCGCAGTCGCCATGGCCGCCGCCAGAGTTACCTGGTCGAGGCCTGGTGCGCCGGGACGTTCGTTCATGAAATCGGGCAAGGCACTCATTGCAGGCTCCCGGCGAGCTCGAAGATGGGGAAATACATGAGGACGACGATGACACCGATGATCAGACCGATGACGGTCATGAGCAGCGGCTCGATGAGGCGTGTGAGCAAATCCACGGCACGGGCGAGTTCCTCGTCATAGAAACCCGCGATACGTTCCATCATCTCGCCCATGTTGCCGCTGCGTTCACCCACGCGAAGCATGCGCACCGCCACGGGCGTGGTCAGCCCGTTGCGTTCCAGTGCGTTGGCCAACGACTGGCCTTCGCTGATGGAACGGGTGGCCGTGGCGAGACTGGAGCGCAGGGTGTCGCCGAGCAGTCCGTCGGACATGCGCAAAGCCGTGACCGCCGGAGTACCACCGCGCAGCAGCATGCCGACGGTGCGATAAAGACGAGCCAACTGGTAGGCGTGGAAGTGTCGCCCCAGAGCCGGAACTTGCGTGAGTTTGCGCCCCACCGCAGCGCGGAAAGCGGGGCGAGTCACGCCGAACAGGACCGCGGCGATAGTCCCGACGAACCCGAAGGCGACCAGCCAACCGTGGGCTTCCAGCAGATGCCCCCACTTGATGAGCAGGCGCGAGGCCAAAGGCAGTTGGCTGCCCAGGTCTTCATAGATGCTGCTGAAACGCGGCACCACATAACCGAGGAGAAACAACGTGACGAGCACACCAGCCGCACACAGCACTGCCGGGTAGATGGAGGCACTGACGATCTTCTTGCGCAGCAAGTCGATCTGCTGCTGGTAGGCGACGTAACGCTGCAGGGACTCGCGGATGTCGCCACTGCGTTCGCTGGCCCTGACGGTGGCCACGTAGAGCGCAGGGAAACTGTCGGGCTGCTCCGCCAACGCCGAGGAAAGCGTGCGGCCCTCGAACAGCCGTGCGCGAATCTGTTCCAGCGAACGGCGAATGGCCGCGTCGCTTTCCTTTTCCGTGAGGCCCTCGATGGCTTCCACCAACGACAGGCCGGCGTTCATGAGTGCCACCAGTTCCTGGCTGAAGCTGACCAACGGCACACGGGCAGTCCGCGCACGAAACCAGCCTGCCCGCGCGGCGATGGTGATGGGCTGGTGGCCCATCTCCTGCACCTGGCGACGGGCATCGGCCTCGTCCACGGCTTCGAGCGCGTAGCTCAGAACGCCGCGGTTGCCATCGAACGCCTTGACCTCGAAATACATGGGGGTGTCGCTTACCGGTTACCAGTTGGTGATATCGGCGTTTTCGCCCGTGCCGCCTTCGCGGCCGTCTTTCCCGTACGAGGAAAGGTCAAGCTCGCCGTGCGTGCCCGGCTGGACATAAACAAAAGGATGACCCCACGGATCGTTCGGCGCCGCCTTCTTGAGATACGGCCCGGCCCAGCCCGGTACGCTGGCCGGGGCGGTGTTAAGCGCCTGCAAGCCTTCCTCGTTGGAGGGGTACCGGCCCACGTCGAGGCGAAACTGGTCCAGCGCCTGTTCCAGCGCCGTAATCTGCGCCTTGGCGGCCTTGGCCTGGCTCTTGCCGACCTGGGCGAAGTAACGCGGCGCCACGAAGGCCGCCAGCATCCCGATGATGACCATGACCACCAGCAGTTCGAGGAGCGTGAACCCGCGGTTCGCGTGTGCGCAGCGGATGGGGGCGTTTTGAAGCTTCATGGAACCTTGCTACCTCTCTTGCTCACTGCCGCTGGCGCCGTGACGACGACCGCGGCCGGAAAGTGATCGAACCTTCGGTGCCGCGCACCGTGATTTCCTGAGGCGAGCCAGCGACCGCGCCTTCGTAAATCCAGTCCCGATAGGCCGGCCGCCAAACCAACGGCCCGACACCCGGCAACTCTAGGGAAGCGCGCGCCCCGTAGTAGGAACTGACTCGCAGTTTGAGGGTGGCCCCATCGCTCGAGTAGACCGCGTACTTCAAATCGAGCGTCAGGTCATATCCGTTGCAGTCCTGGTCGACGCCATCGCGACGCTTTTCCGTGGCGTGCGGGTGGACAGACTTGTCGTGGTCGTTGCAATCCGCCGGTGCGCGGTAGCCGTCACCGTCGATGTCGACCGTCGCCCGCAGGCTCTCCAGCGAAGTCATGGCGTCGATGACGCCATAGCCGGTGTTCGCATCGGGGCCCGGCGGCGCGGCATCATGGGCGCCGTTCTGCACTGCCAGTTCCAGATCGGCGGCCGTCGCGAGGGGCTGGGCGCCCTTCAGCAAGGCCAGTACGCCGCTGACGTGCGGCGCGGCGAAAGACGTTCCCGCCACCAGCACGTAGTTCGCGCCCCCACCGAAGGACAGGTCCGTCGTGAGGACGCCATCGCCGGGCGCGCTGACCTTGGGGAAGAGGGACCCATCGCAGGCCGAGGGACCACGACTGCTGAAGTCGCTCACCCGGCCCGTGCCATCGACAGCGCCGACGCTGGTCACGCCAGCGTTGTTCGCCGGACTGACGCTGGTCGCAGGCGCAGGGCCCATGTTGCCGCCGGCGAAGACCACCGCGATATCCGCCGCACGCAGGGTATCGATGTCCGGTTGGAACACCGAATTGCATTCGTCGGCCCCGGTAATGCCCCAGGAGTTGTTGACGATGTCCGGGGCGTCGTCCGTGGCCGGGTTGCCATCGGGGTCCGTCAGCCACTGGAAGGCACGATGGATGGCGCTTTCGGTGCCCTGCCCCGCGTCATCGAAGATCTTGGCGGCAATCCATTTGGCCGCCGGAGCCACGCCGATGGCCGTGCCATGGGAGGCACCGCCCACGATGAGCCCGGCTGCCTGGGTGCCGTGCCCGCTGAAATCCACGGGCGTGGCATGCTGCCCGTATGGGTCCAGCCAACTGTTGGCGCCACCGCGCCAGGCGGCCGCCAGATCGGGGTGTTTCGGGTCAACGCCCGAATCGAGAATGGCGACGGTCACCCCTTCGCCATGGTAGCCCTGCGCCCACAGGGACGGGGCATTCACCATCGAGATATTCCATTCGGCGGGCAGGGGCGCGCCTGCGTAGGCAATGGGCGCATCAACGACTGAGTCGAGGCGCACCTGCACGACGCGTTCATCCGCCAGCAGTTCGGCAACCAGCGCAGGACGGGCCTTCATGGCGACTGCGTTGGCGATCCAGAGGGCCTGAACCTCATGAGCGCCACGGCTTTTGACGTAATCGGCCAGCGGACGGGCCTCGGCCTCACCGCCGGCACGCAAGGCCTTGAGTACCATCCCGCGCCGGGTGGCAGTACCGGGACGCCCGGCAATGCCGGCCTCCACTTCCGCCGGCTCTTGTTGACTGCGGTACACGGCGATGATGGGCAACTCGTCCGCCGGACGCGCGGCCTCCAGCGCCTCGCGCAGCGCCGCGTCCGCGAACGCCGCAGCGTTCCCTGAAGCCGGGGCCAGCAAGAGACTGCACGCAGCAGCGACCGCCCGGACGAGGTGCGGTCGGGTGGCCCGGAAGGGCGCGAAGAAGAACGGTCGATACGAGTCAGCCACTTGTCATAACCTCCAGCGACGCCAGTGTACGGACGTCGTTGGCGGTATTTTGTGCAGTGGCTGGCAGTTCCGGAGTCGGGGCTTACCCTACCCCCACCGAGGGATTCCTCCCTCCGCCCGAAACCGTGAAACGTGTCACTGAATGCGCAGGTGACGGAACTTGTATCCGGCGATTTCCGCCGTCACGAGGCTACCGGGCTTCACGCCGCCATTCATGAACAGCATGAAGTAGGTGCGGCCCGTCTTGAGGCCACGGCTCTGCCGGAGAACGCCGAGTTTTGCCGTGGTCGGGACCAGCATCTTGCGACCGGTGCTCTCATCGACCAACACGTACTCGGCCCCTGGTTTGAAGGCGGCCGCAGCCGCCTCCACATCCGTGACGCGATAGCGCAGATCGACGAAATGCCCGGCAGCCGTCATCTGGACGCGCTCGATGGCCAAGGGTGCAGCCGCGGCAGCTCCGGAGAAGCCACCGACGTTGGCGCAGCCCGCCAACGCCAGCACGGGCAGCAAGAGCAAAGCCTTACTGAAACGCATACCGGCTCCCGTCACTTGGTCGGCAAGGTGGCGACGAGGGAAACGACATGCGCCGGAACCGTATCGTCCGCCGGCACCGAGATATCCACCCGGATATCGATGGTCGCCGCCGTGGAGAAGCCGGGAATGGCTGCCCCCGAGAACTTCAAGGTTTTCGTTCCGCCGGCGAAGGTGGTATCGGTCCCGATGAGCGTCGCCGTCGTTCCCGAAAGCGCGTAGTACTTCATGTCGTAATTCTGGGCAACGCCATCCTTCAGGACGGAACGGGCCTTCACCTTGATCGTCCAGCGATTGGTGTTGGCCGACGTTGCCGTGCTCTTGGCATAAAAGGAATTCGACAAGGTGTAGCTGATGGGATTGGTAAAGACGACCGCATCGCGGACCACGTAGACCGTACCCAAAGCCCCGACCAAACCGGCGGCATCCGTCGGCTTGTACTTGAAGCGCGAGACGCCTACCGGCTGATTCACCGTATCGAGGAAGGCGATGGAAGCGCTGAATGCACCCGTCGCTTTGCCACTCGCATCGTACTTGAAGCTGAATTGGTTGCTGGTGGACGTCGCATAGGGGCCGGCGACGAAGGTGGTGACGAAATTGGTCGCGTACAGGTTTGCGTCACAGTCCGCATCCGCTTGGATGTCGTTGCCCAGGAACCCCGGGGCATCCACGGAAATGGAGCCGTCGTTTCTGGAGACGTAATAGAAGTCGGGGTCCACCGTGGTCGGCGCGTCGTTCACCGGCAACAACTCCACCTCCACCCTTGCCGGGTTCGCCGAGCGCTGGGCGCTCTGTCCCGGTGCGGCGACCGAATCCACCGCGTAGTACTGGAAGACGTCCTTGCCAACGACCGCATTCGTGCAACCGGCCGGAAGACCAGCACGCGAGACGACCGTGAAGGCCTGGGGATTGCTCGGCGTGTAGGTGAAGCCACCGTTCGCGGCCAGCGTGACGCTGCCGTACTGCGGTGTCACGCTGGTGTCCAGTTCGGCGCTCAGAGGCACCGCGGCGCGTCCATCGTCGCTGCGGGCAACGTCGTTCGCCAGTACACCACTCGCGGCGACGGAACCACCGCCTTCGTTGATCTGGAACAGATCGTTGGCGACCAATGGCTGCAGCCAGTGCGAACGGTCCGTACCGGAAGTCCCGGTGCCTTCCACGGCAACGCCGGTACCCACTTTGAACCGCACCAGCATGCCGCTGCCGCCACGATTTCCGCTGACGAGTCCCAATCGGCGGTCGAGCAACGAATATGTGTCGTCACGGGTCGGCTTGAACAGCAGCTCGAGCGATTTTCCCGCTGCCAGCAGTGTCGCATTGTGCAAGTTGCGGATCGGGGCCGCATAGCCGTCCTCGGCGACCACTTCGAATTCACCGCCGATCAATTCCGGCGCATGCGAAGTGAGCCCGGCATTGATCAAATGCAGAGCCACCTTGTCAGTCGTCCCCAGCGTCTCGAGGACGTCGTCCAGATCGGAGCCGGTGGTGTAAGCCTTGCCATTCACGAGGAAGTATTTGGGTGCGTAGCCCTGTGGAGCCTCGCCTTCGGGCACCGGTCGGATGGCCGGCGCCGAGTTCGCGGGGAAGGCTCCCGCGCTGGTGCCGTCACCGTGCAGATCGGGGTCGATTTCGCTGAACACCAGCGTGCCTTCACGCGTGGGCGTTTCGCCGGCGGGAGCAACCACATCGCCGACACGCAGTGCGCCGTGCAGGCCCATCTGGACCTGCTTCTGCGGATGGGTACCACTCTGCAGCAGGAAAGTACCGCGCCGCGGCGACTGCCACGTGTAAGTACCAGTGCTCCCCGGAGCAGTCTCGGTATCGAACGACGTGATGCGATCGCCTGCACGCACCGGATTCAGCTGCTTGGGCTGGGCCGGCATGAAGACGGAAGTCGGCTCGTCGAGTTCGTTCCGCAAATGAATGGTCAGCGCTCCCTCGGGGAC
>JBEGRA010000019.1:0-4578 GCA_041180705.1 Pseudomonadota bacterium
CTCCGCACTCCTTGACGAATATCATCGACCGCATCGGTAGTGGCGACGCCTTCGCCGCAGGCGTCTTGCATGCCATCGACGCTGGAATGAATAACCAGCAGATTCTTGAATTCGGCGTTGCCGCTGCCGCGTTGAAACACTCGGTGCCTGGCGATGCGAATCTGGTGAGCGTGCCCGAGGTAGCTGCCTACCTGAGTGGCGCAGGCTTCGGCGTGCGTCGCTGAACCTGCCCATGCCCAACCCCCAGCGGCGGCGTCTTCTTGCAGCACTGGCCTTGGCGCCCTGGCTGCCTGCCCGGGCGCAAGGAACCAGCGCATCGCTGCCCCACGCCATTCCGCCGCCGACAGGACCCAAGCCACCCCTGCTGCTGTGGGATGCGCCCGGCCCTGCGCGCCAGAGCACCGCGGATTTCGGCGTCGAATACCTTGACCGCAATGCGCCCGAAAATTCGCTTCGGGACCGTCTCGTCAGACATGTCGAATCGCCCTGTCTTTACCCGTTTCCGGCGTCCCGCCCCAACGGCCTGGCGGCTTTGATCATTCCCGGCGGTGGCTACAAGCACGTGGTCATCGACAAGGAAGGTTTCGAGACCGCCGCGTGGTTGGCGCAACGTGGCGTCAACGCCTATGTCCTGCTTTATCGATTGCCTGCGGACGGTTGGGTGGCCGGCTCGCGAGCGCCCCTGGAAGATGCACAACGTGCACTGCAACTCGTTCGCGCACGTGCGGCTATCGATGGACATGCAGCCCATCGGGTCTTCGTGCAGGGTTTTTCTGCCGGAGGCCATCTGGCCGCTTGGCTTGCAACCGGCGGCGGCGACCCAGCGTCGCCACGACCCGATGCCGCGGTGCTGCTTTACCCGGTCATCAAACTCGCCGGCCCCTTCGCCCATGCCGGCTCGGCGCAGCAACTGCTCGGCGAAAGCCCCTCTACCGATGCGCTCTCCCGTCACGAGCCGGACCGCCTCGTCGACCCTGCGACGCCCCCTGCCCTGCTGATACACGCTCTCGACGATACGGCGGTTCCGCCGGAAAACAGTGTGGCGATGATGCAGGCCTTGCGCAACGGCGGGCACCGGGTCGAATCCCATTTCTTCGAAGAGGGCGGGCATGGCTTCGGCTTGCGCTTCGCAGTCGGCAAGCCGGTGGCAGCGTGGCCAACGCTGGCGCTGGAATGGGTTTCGCGAACTTTGCCTGCCGGCGTCGAGCGGAATCGACCGTGACTGCCGAGCCACCAGCGAAAACCAGGCGAGAGTTCCTCGTCGGCACGACAGGCGCGTTGCTGCTCGCCACGGGCAATGCCCATGCAGGGTACGTCGGCGAAGGCAGCGTCTTGGCAACCTGTCGCGCCGGTCGCTTTCGTGGAAGCCGCTCGAACGGCCTCTGCGTCTTTCGCGGAATACGCTACGGACAAGACACGCGATCCCGTCGCTTCATGGCACCGCTGGCGGCCGAGCGCAATTCCACCGTCGTCGACTGCCTGAATTTCGGACCCGCCTCACCCCAGCGCAGCATTCGAGAAGCCACCAGCGAAGATTGCCTCTTCCTCAATGTCGTGACACCCGGCGTTGACGCAGGAGCGCGACCCGTCATGGTTTACATCCACGGCGGGGCTTACAGCAGCGGCTCAGGGTCATCGCCACTCTACGACGGGTCCGCGTTGGCCGAGCGTGGCGATGTCGTGGTGGTCACCCTCAACCATCGACTCACGCTTTTCGGCTATCTCTATTTGGCCCGACTGGCTCCCGAGGTTTATCCGGATTCCGGCAACGCCGGGCAGTTGGACCTTGTGCTCGCGCTGGAATGGATCCGCGACAACATTGCGGCTTTCGGGGGAGACGCAAAGCGCGTCATGGTTTTCGGGCAGTCCGGTGGCGGGGCCAAGATAGCCACGCTGATGGCCATGCCGACGGCAGCGGGTCTGTTTCACCGTGCAGCCACCATGAGCGGGCAGCAAGTGACAGCTTCAGGGCCCCTGAATGCCACCCGCCGAGCACAGACGTTCCTGTCGGCGCTGGGTCTGACGGAGAATCGCCTTCTTGAACTGGCGGAGATGCCCGCCGAACGCTTGCTTGAAGCCGCCGCTGCAACCGACCCCATCCTCGGCAGCGGCAGTCTTTACTTCGGCCCAGTGCTGGATGGTCGGGCCTTGCCGCGGCACCCGTTCTACCCCGACGCACCACCTCTCGCTCGCCATGTTCCAATGATCATCGGGAATACCCGAGATGAAACTCGCGGCTTGGCTGGCCGCAACGACCCGAGCTTGTTCGCGCTGGACTGGGCGGCGTTGCCGCGCCGCCTTGCGAGCGAGATGCGCGTGGACATCCACCCGGAACAGGTCGTTGCTGCGTTCCGGCAGCGTTACCCGGCGTACTCGCCGACGGATGTGTTCTTCGCAGCGACAACCGCTGGTCGCTCCTGGCGCGGCGCGTTGATAGAGGCGGAACTGCGGGCCGCCCAAGGCTCTCCTGCGTGGGTGTACCAGCTCGACTTCCCGTCGCCACTGGAAGGTGGCAGGTGGGGCGCACCGCATACCCATGACATTCCGTTGGTGTTCGGCACTCTGGGTGCGGAAGGATCGCTGACGGGGACAGGCGCTGAAGCCGAGACTGTATCGCGAAGGCTGCAGGCGGCCTTCTTGTCGCTCGCGCATCGCGGCACGCCCAATCATCGCAACACCGTGGGGTTGCCCACCTGGGAGCCCTACCGGCTGCCGCGCCGGTCCACTCTGCTGGTGGATGTGCGAACGCGCATGGAAAACGATCCGCGGCGTTTCGAACGCGAGCTGTTCGCTACAGTCCCGTACGTTCAGCCCGGAACATAACTTCCCCTCAAAGCGCTCTATAACGGAAATCCCGGAAACGGACGTCTCCCGTTCCGGCGGCGTACAAGGCGGGGCGCAAGCTCAGGAACCCACCCATGGTGTTGTGGTGGTAGCCGGAAACTTCCATCTGCACACCGAACTTCTGCCACGTGTCGCCATCGTGGCTGGTGTGAATGGTGACAATGTGTCGGTCATTCCTCAGCCGAATGTACAGGCGCCGGGAATAACCCGCCGTGGGCCGCGCTGAGCGCTGCAAGCCGTACCTGTGCATCACGAAACCGGTGGTATTGGCACCCAGGCCCGCATACAGACGCTCGCTGTAGAACAACAGCAGGCCACCCTCCGCACCCTCGCCGACAAGCATTTCGACCTGAATTTCGTAGGCCTGGTCGCCGGCTATCAGGCACAGGGGTGAAGCATTTCCCGGCGTCGATCCTTTCGCCAGCAGGCGCAGGCCATCGGATCCTGGTTGATACCGAGAAGCCTCATCCCGGGCTGGCTGGAAAAACGACCACAGCGTTCCGAGCCTGTTTCGACGAAAGTCATCGCAGTTCGACTGCCCATGAGCTCTCCCACGGGAAGGAACTGGCATCGGCAGGGGTTGCGAAAGGTCTTTGCCACGCGCTACCGGCCAACCGTCAGCGGTCCACTCGACCGGGTCCAACAACATCTGCCGCCCCAGCGTCCAGAAGCCGTTCTCGTAGCCGTGGTAGACCATCCACCACTTGCCATCCGGCGCCTCGACGAGAGTGCCATGGCCGCGCGACCACCAACGCTCGTCGGCCGACTTCGTTCGGACCAGTGGGTTATGCGGGCAGTCCTCCCAAGGGCCTTCCAGGGTTCGTGCTCGCGACACCACCACCATGTGCCCCGTAGGCGGGCCCGCGGTACCGCCCACCGCAGTTACCAGATAGTAGTAATTCCCACGTCGACAGATCTTGGGACCTTCGGGAGCAAAGGCCTCCACCACCCAATCTTCCGGGTAGCGCCACGGGTCAATGACATGCTCAACCGGCCCGGCGGTGGACAAGCCGTCAGCGCTGAGCTTGACGCGATCGCCACCGGAGAGAAAGAGATACCGAGTGCCGTCATCGGCACGGGCGTGGCCCGGGTCGATATGCGCCGGCAGGTGCAGGTCCACTGGAGCGCTCCATGGACCTTCCGGCTTGTCTGCCCAGACGACGTAATTGGTGCGCCCCTGTGCGGTGCGCGCCGGAAAATAGATGAAGTAGCGGCCGTCCACCCGGCACAAATCAGGTGCCCAGACGGAGCCGACGTAGGTGTGGAGCGCGGGACCGATAGGCTCCCAGTTGACGAGGTCATACGACGACCAAAGCATCAAGCCGGGAATGGACTCGAAGCTGGAATGGGTCAGCAGGAAGCGGTCGCCATCCCGCCAGAGAGTCGGGTCGGGCCTGTCACCGGCAAATACCGGGTTGAGAAAGCGGCCATCGCCAAGATCCCCGCGCCGCTGCCCATCGAAGCCCCGCGCCGGTACCGGAGAGGCAGCGGCGGTAACAGCCGCCTCGCCAGTCGCCAGCGCCGCTGGCAGCAGACCGAGCCCCGCCAGCGCCTGGCGGCGCGTGACGGGACCCGAAGGTCTGCTCTTGTCCACCAGTCCTCAGAACTTGTAGCGGGCGCCGATCACGAACTCGCGACCGGTGTGCTCGTAGTTGAGAGGATTCTTGCGGACGCTGTTGATCCAGCGGTTGTCGTATTCGTCCGTCAGGTTGATGCCTTCGAACGTCACTTCCA
>JBEGRA010000020.1:0-3455 GCA_041180705.1 Pseudomonadota bacterium
GCGCGGGCGCGAAGTTTGTCGCCCATCGCCGCGAGGCTGTCCAGCGAGGGTCCGACGAACGTGATGCCGGCGTCGGCCAGTGCTTTCGCGAAGCCCGCGTTTTCCGACAGGAAGCCATAGCCGGGATGCACTGCATCCGCTTTGGCGGCCACGGCGGCGGCCGTGACGGCAGCAACATTCAGGTAGCTTTCCGTGGAAGGTGCCGGACCGATGAGTGCGACTTCGTCGGCCAACTTTGCCACCAGACTGTGACGGTCGGCCGCCGAGACGCCGGCAATGGTGGTGATGCCAAGGCGGCGCGCGGTGCGCAGTACGCGCACGGCGATTTCGCCGCGGTTGGCAATGAAGAGCCGACGGATCATGCGGGGCGGATACGCACGAGCGTGGTGCCGGCGGCGACCATCACCGCATTCGCGGCCGGTATGGAATCGACCACGCCTGCTACCCCGGCGTGCACCGGGTTCATCAGCTTCATGGTTTCCACGATGCCGACGACGGTTTCGGCGGTGACGGTGTCGCCGGGCTCCACGAACGCCGGCGCGCCGGGTTGCGGCGCACGGTAGAACGTTCCGGGCAGGGCAGCGGCCACGCGCGCCAGACCATCGCTGGTGTCCTCGGCCGTGGCCGCCGGGGCTGCCACGGCGCTGGCGCCGACACCCGGCAGGGCAGCGCCATCGGCCCAGTCCCAGGCCTGCGTCCACTCGCCGGCCTGTTCACGGGCCACGCGCAGGCGGAAGCGCGTGGTGCGCAGGTCGAGCTGGGTGAACGGGCTGCCGTCCAGAAGCGTGACGATTTCGGTCACGTCTTCCGGCGTCAGCCATATGCGGTCGTCAGCCATTGGCGCCACCGCTGCGGCCGGTCAGATCGTGGACGCAGGCCACCAAAGCATCGGCGAAGGCCGCGTCATTGATGTGGGCGTCCACGCGTTGTACCGGATGACGGCCGGCGACGGCAGCTTCCAGATGCCGTGCGAACACCGGCGGGAGCGTCGGGTCGTGGATGTGGCCGGCCGGGCTGTCGTGGTTGCTGAAACCGTGCAGTGGCACGAAGAAGCGCACGGGGCCTTTAGCCTCCGCCGCGAGCCCGGCCATGTGCTGTGCCACGCCGGCGAGTTCCGCTTCTTCGGTACGCACCGCAGTGAGCGCCGGGTTGTGTACGTGGTAGCGCTTGCCGGGGTAGCGGGCGCGGGCGTCATCGATGGGCCCGGCGATGATGAAGTCGCAGTTGCCGGGCGCGAAGATGACCGGCAGGCCGCGCTGCAGCGCGGCCTTGGCGCGGTCCGGTCCCGCACTGCAGATGCCGCCGTTCAGCAGGTCCACGATTTCCACGAGCGACATGTCGACGACGCAGGCAACATCGCGTTCGGCCGCAATGGCGTCCAGCGTCTTGCCGCCGGTGCCCGTGGTGTGGAACACCATCACCTCGTAGCCTTCGCTTTCCAGCGTTTTGCGCACACGGCGAGCGCACGCTTCCGTGGTGCCGAGCGTGCTGATGAGTACCAGTGGCTTGCCGCTGGCCGGTGTCGGGGTATAGCCATGCGCCATGCCGGCCAGCGCCAGCGCGCCGTTGCGGTACACCTCGGTGGTGATGGAGTTGAGGCCGGCGATGTCGCAGACCGCATTGTGCATGGTGATGTCCTTCACGCCGATGAACGGCGGCGTGAAGCCCGAAGCCATGGTCGAGATGATGAGCTTCGGCAGGCCATAGGGCAGTTGCTGCATGACGATGCCGGCCAGCGAGGTGCCCATGGAGCCGCCGATGGCCAGCACGCCGCTGAGGCCTTCGCGTGCGTGGAGTTCGAGGGCCAGCTTCAGGGTGCCCTCGATCATCACGGCCTGACACTTGCCTTCGTGCCCCAGTGCGCGCACTTCCTCGATGGTTTTTCCTGCAGCGCCGGCCACTTGTTCGGGGCTGATCTCCGCACCGCCAACGGTGCGACGAACACTCGGATCAAGGTGGATGACTTCGCACCCGGCATCTTCGAGGGTTTGCCGCAGGAAGCGGCCTTCCTCTTCCTTGGTGTCCTGGGTGACGAGTAGCAGTACTTTCGGCCGCTTTTCGATGTTCATGTCGTCCGGTCCCCCCGTGATGGCTGGCAGCCGCCGATGGGTTCGGCGGTTCATGGGCCAAGACTATCCCGCGGGGCGCCGCGGTTCCTTCACGCGACGGCGCGGCAGTTGGACAAAAACGCAGCAGGGAGGGGCGCAGTCAGCGCCGGGCGAAGTCCCGCGGGGACTGCCCGTAGTGATGATGGAAGCAGCGCGAGAAGTAGGCCGGGTCGTTGAAGCCGACGTCGAAGGCCAGTTCGGTGATGGAGACGGGACCACGGCAAAGGCGCGCCGCCGCCAGCGTGAGGCGTTCTTTCAGCACGTAGGCGCTGGCGGTGGTGCCCATTTTTTCGAAGACGGACTGCAAGGTACGGTTGCTGATCCCCAGCGCCATGGCGATGGCCGAGGTGCGCAGTTCGGGGTCGGCCAGATGGTCGCGGATGTAGGCGAGAATGGCGTTGCGCAGGGCCTGCCCCGGCTCCGGGGCAGCGGCGACCTCTGAGCGATGAATGGCGCGTACCACGAGGTCCGCCGCCGTATGGCCGATGCAGTCGCGCCATTCCGCGTCGTCACCCAGCAACGAGGCCTGCTGCCAGGCCGCTTCGAGGAAGGCGAGCAGCAGTTTGCTGAAGTGGCTGTCCAGGGGCTGCGCCGTGGCGCGGGTGAGGTCCAACCCGGAGACCTGCGCGGCGAGTGGCGCCACCGGCAGACGCAGGACATACATCTCGTAGTCCTGCTCGAATTCCAGCGAGTAGTCGCGGTCGGGGTTGCACAGCAAGGCCTGGCCGGCCTCGAGTCGCCCGCGCTGGTTGCCCTGACCGGTGATGCTCGTGCCGCGGGACTGCAGGTGCAACAGGATGCGGCCAGAGTGTCCGCGCTCCAGCTCGGGCGGAGCTTTTTCTGCCCACGAGCGCTGCGCCTGGATGCGGAGGAGTTCCGTGTCTTCGAGGCCGCAGCGCCCCAACGCGCCGTGGAAGGCCGGGTTGTCGGAGTGGATGCGCGTGTTGCCGAAGGCTTCAGTGACCACGGCATTCCAGCCGGCGAGCGAATCCGCGCGCCGGACGGAAGGACCTTGCGGTGTTCGTGCTTCGCCCACTGAAGTCCCCTTGGCTGCCGCCGATTGGCGGCAGTGCCTCAGCCGAGACTAAATCCGTCCGCCGGAAATGGCAACGTCGGGGCCGGCCCTGCCCGGCGGCCTCAGACCTGGATGACGACCTTGCCGAACAGCCCGGGGGAGGCTTGATAGCGGAAGGCTTCCAGGACGGCGTCGAAGCCGAAGGTGCGGTCCACCACCGGGGCGATGCCATTGGCTTCGACGGCACGGTTCAGGTCGCGGGCCATCATCACGGAACCCACGAAGATGCCGCGCAGGCTGGCGCCCTTGAACATGAGGCCGATGGGATGGGT
>JBEGRA010000021.1:0-3192 GCA_041180705.1 Pseudomonadota bacterium
TGCTCTTCGCACATGGCCGCGCCGATGGTGGCGCCGTAGCTCATTTCGTTGACGATGCGTTCGCCACCGCGGTTGACGATGAGCCCATGGGCCCAGGCTTCCGGTGGGTTGATGAAGCGCCAGGCGGTGCCGCGGTCCATGCGGGTGGTGTGGCCGCCGGCGCTTTCACCCAAACGGATGCCGGCGCCATCGTCACCAGCCGTGCCAAGCGGCACGCCTGCGGCATATTTCGGGCAGTGGTGCTGCATCATGGCGCGGTTGTAGACGAAGCCACCGGCCGACAGCACCACGCCACGCTTCGCGCGAATGAAACGCGCCACGCGCTGCGTGGCTTCGATCTTCGCGGCGCGGCCGTACCAGGCGAAAGCCTTCTTCTGAAAATAGCGCGCGCCCGGCAGCATGAAGGGGTAGACGGTGAGCAGCCGCTTCGCTTTGGCCAGGCATTGTTCGTGCTCGTTCCAGGCGGCGGAGCCTTCCGGCAACTGCAGCACTTTCACGCCCAGCACTTCGCCCTTCGCATCCACCACGAGCTGACGTACTTCCGCCTTGCGGTGCAGCTTCAGGCCGGCACGCAGCGCCGCATCGCGCAGCGGCCAGAAGATGGCGCCGCCCATGTTCACGGCAGTGCGGTTGCGGTAGCCCGGGTCGCCACGGTGCCCGCGCGCTGCAGGCTTGGCTACCGCGCGGCTAGCTGGCAGCAGCGTGTTGTCCGAGTGGTAGAGGAAGTAGTCGAGGCCAGGATAGGACGTCTTGCGCTTGTAGGCAGTGGGGTGGAACTTCACGCCGTGCTGCAACAGCCACTCGGTGTGCTCGGCACTTTCGCTGCAGAAGCGGCGCAGGGTGGCGTCGCTCACCACGCCCTGAGTTTCCAACCGCAGGTAGTTGAACATGTCGTCGACGGTGTCTTCTTCACCGGCTGCACGCTGGATGCTGGTGCCGCCGCCCGCGTAGAACACGCCGCCGCTGGCTTCGGTGGCGCCACCGCCGAGCTGGCGGTCCACGGCCACCACGCTGAAGCCGCGCTCCAGGCTATCTAGCGCTGCCGAAACGCCGGCGCCGCCAAGGCCCACCACCACGACATCTGCTTCCTCGTTCCACTCCACGGCGGCGGGGCCGTCGACGGTCAGGGGAGCTTCGACCGCTGAATACCAATGCTTGTCGCCCGGTTTCATGAGTGTTCCTCGGCCTGCCAGGCCTTGAGCTGGAATTTGGTGACTTTGCCGGCCGCGTTCACCGGCAGGCTGTCCACGAACAGCACTTCGCGGGGCACTTTGTAGTTCGCCATTTCCTGACGACACCAGGCGATGAGTTCGGCAGCCGTGCAGTGCGTGCCTGGCCGCAGTACCACGACTGCGCGGCCCACTTCGCCCAAGCGCTCGTCGGGTACGCCAAGCACGGCGACTTGCGCCACCGAAGGATGTGCACTCATCAGGCGTTCGATTTCCGCGGGGTAGCAGTTGAAGCCACCGCAGATATACATGTCCTTCATGCGGTCCGTGATGCGCAGGTAACCCTCTTCGTCGCGGACCGCGATGTCGCCGGTATGCAGCCAGCCTTCCGCATCGATGGCCTCGGCCGTGGCTTCCGGGTCATCCAGATAGCCTTGCATCACATTGAAGCCACGCACCCACAATTCACCGGGGGCGTTGGCTGCCGCTTCGTTGCCGTCGGCGGCCACCAAGCGAACTTCGATGCCGGGGATGGCGACACCGCAGGTGCTGGCCACACGCTCAACGCTGTCGCCGATGCGGCACATCGACACGAGCCCGGTGGATTCCGTGAGGCCATAACCGGTGAGTACCGTGCTGAACCCGAGTTCGTCGCGCATGCGTTGAATAAGCACCGGCGGCACGCTGGCGGCTCCGGTCACGGCGACGCGCAGCGAGGAGAGGTCGTATTGCGCGCGGTCCGGGTGAGCCAGCAGCGATTGGAAAATGGTGGGTGGCCCGGGCAGCACGGTGATGCGGTCCGCGACGATGCGGCGCATGACTTCGCCCGCGTCGAATACGGCCATGGGCAGGGCCGTGGCGCCTTGCAGCAGACAAACCAGCCAGCCGCTCTTGTAGCCGAAGGCATGGAAGAACGGGTTCACGATGAGATAGCGGTCGCCGGGGCGCAAGCCTACCGCGGCGGCCCAAGCGCGGAACGAGCGCGTGTTCTGCCCGTGCGTGCACACCACGCCCTTCGGGGAGCCGGTAGTGCCCGAAGTGAACAGGATGTCTGCCACCACGCTGCCGGAGAGGGCATCCACTGCGGTAGTGACAACTTCTGGCGCCACCGCAGAACCGCCGGCGAGGAAAGTATTCCAGTCCAGCAGTGGCGGCAGACCGGCTGCCAGCGGGGCCGGCGTACCGGCGGCATGGCCTTCCGGAACAGCGACGCGGACGATGTGGCGCAGGTCGGGCAGGGTTTCGCCGGCCAGCAGCGCCGGGTAGTCGGTGCCGAGGAAAGGCTCCACCGTGACCAGCACGCGGACGCGGCTCCGGCGCAGGATGTCCGCGGCCTCGCGGCCCTTCAGGCGGGTGTTGAGAGGCACGAGCGCGGCGCCGAGAGACTGGGCGCCGAGGGCCGCGAAGATCCATTCGGGCTGGTTCGGGGCCCAGATGGCAATGCGTTCGCCCGCCGCCAGCCCCAGCGCGTGGAAAGCCCTTGCTGCCGCCTGCACATCCGTCCACAGTTGGGCGAAGGTCCACTGGCGGGAAGGTGTTTCCAACGCCGGTTGCGCGGGCCATGCCGCGGCTGCGGCCCGCAGTACCCCGGGGGCGGTGGTTTCGGAGGCGACCGCATCGATACCGGCGGTGGTTGCGTCAGTCATCAATGAAGGCCCCCAAAAACCCGTGCTTCGGCAGTACTTTTGCGGTTGGACTGCTTGATGCGTACCAAACCTAGCAAATTTTTACGCATTATGCGAGACTCAAACCATGTCGCCAAGCTTCGATTTCGCCGGTCGCGTGGTGGTAGTCACCGGGGGTGCCAAGGGCATCGGCAAGGGTATTGCCGAGGCTTTTCTCGAGGCGGGTGCCACGGTGGTCACGTGCGGCCGTCGGCCCCCGGAAGCCCTGCCCGCGGCGGCAGGTCGCGAGGCGGAGTTCGTCGTCTGCGACGTGCGTGACGCCACCGCCGTCGACGCCTTCTTTGCGGAAGTGGTGGCCAGGCACGGCCGGCTCGATGCCCTGGTCAACAATGCCGGCG
>JBEGRA010000022.1:0-4442 GCA_041180705.1 Pseudomonadota bacterium
CAGCAAGTCCAAGGTGCGGAGCAACAACGCGGTGGCCTTGGGCGGCACCGCAGCTGGCGCTGCGGCGGGTGCGGGCGTTTTTTCCTTGCCATAGACCTGATCGATGATGCGGTCGGCGGCCTGCTCCACCTCGGCGCTGGGGAAGTTGATGGTGATGTTGATGCAGCCGGCGAGTGCCGCGAGCGCCACGAGCAGCGGCACGGCTGCCCAAGGGCGTGCGGCGAAGCGGCGCGGCGACATGCGCGGCGCCATGACGGCGGGGTTGGCTAGGGCAAGGCCCGGGCTGTTCGTATTCATGCAGTAGTTCCTCTGGTGCCGTTGGCGGCGCTTGAGTCATCGACTTGGAGTCATTGGCGTGAAGTCATTGGACAGTGCGGCGGCTGAACCGTTGCTGAATGCGGCCTATTTCACTTCAAGTGCGGCGCCCTGGCTTAGTCGCTCGAGTTGCCGCAGCAATTTGCTCCAAGCCACGCGCCCCTGTGAGCCGATGAGGTTGATGCGCGGGAAGCCCGCGCCTTCGATCAGATAATAACCGCCTGGCGCAGGTGCCACGCCGCCCATGGCGCAAACATCCTGTTCCAGACGGCAGGCTATGCCGAGTTGGCGGTACTCGAAGTCCTTGAAGAACCGCAGGAAGCCGCCTGACAGCGCAGAGGTGACGCCGCTGCCGCCACCCAGGCTGGAGAGGTTCTGCACTGCCCGGGGCGTGATGCGGCGGTCGCCCGTGTAGTCGGGTGGTGTGGCGAGTCGGGCGTCGAAGGCCACCGGCCGCCAGTCGAACAGTTGAAGATCATTCACTGCACCCGACAACCGGCCGCTGATGTAACCGAACTCGAAGGTGCCGGTGACGAGCGCCAAGTCGAGGTTTTCCAGTGCGACATCTGCCTGGAATTGGGGGAAGCGGCCCAGTGCATCCTGCAGGCGCAGGTGTTGCAGCGTGATGCGTCCACCGAAGACTTCGGCCTCGAGGTTGCCGCCCAGCGTGAGGACGCCGTCGTCGAGCGCGGCCTTCGGGATGCGCCCCGCCAGCTTGCCGCCAAACACTGGCCAGCCGAAAGCACGCGAAAGGGCCGCCATGTCGATGGGCAGCACGGCGGCGTCGAGACGCAGCCACATGCCTGGCTCCCCGGCGTGGCGAACGCGGAAGGTGTCCACCTGCAGTCCGCCATCCAGAATGGGCAGCGTGAAGGGCTCGAGCAGGCGCGCATCCCGGCCGTGGGTCTGGAGTCGCAGCGCAGTGGCGCCGAAAGGCAGTCCGTAGAAGCGCCCGCCGTCGAAAGCGAGTCGGGTGGCTTCGGCGGTTTCAGGTTCGTCTTCGGCCGCCCAGTGCAGGGCGCCGCCGACTCCGCGCAGTTCGAGCGCCCCGGTCGGGTCGGCGAAGGTCATGCCCTGCAGGCGCAGATTCGCGCGTACGGGTTCGCCATCGCGTAGGCCGAGGTTGCCACTCAGTTGGCCCGTAGCCGTCAGGTCCTTGAAGTCGGTACTGGCGAGGAAGGGCCCGGCGTAGATGGGCCAGGCCTTCGGGACATCCTCTACTTTCAGGTCGAGTGCGAGGTCGCTCAGCAGTGGCCCGTTACCGAAGTCGACGGCGCCTGTGGCGGTGGCTGTCAGGAGGCCCCTTTGGTGGAACGCCCCCTTCAGGTCGGCGAGTTGCCATCCTCCGGTGGACGGTCGCAGTTCACCGGCTGCCTGCAACTCGAACGGGAAGGCGCCGGCGTCCAGGAACACGGGGTCCAGATAGACCTGGCCGCTGCGTGCCGCGAAGTTGAAAGCCGTAGCGCTGGGTTCCCATGTCACTTGTGCTTCGCCGGCGAGCGCGGCCGTGGCCGTGAGGCCATCGGTACTCGAGTAGTCGAGCGTCTCGAGCGCAACCTGCAGCTTGGCGGTGGCGGGTATTGGGCCGCTACCTTGCGCCTGCAGTTGGGCGGAAAGGATCCCCGCCCAACTGCCTTCGGGCCACGCTACCCAGGAGCGGCTGAACGCCTGCAGTGCGGCGATATTGATGCGGTTCAGTTGCGCGGTGGCTGTCCATTGGTCGGCTTTCGTGGCCGCGGTCGCGGTGGCAGTGCCTCCCGCCAGTTGCAGGCCGGCAACGGCGAGTTCCAGTTTGGCGGCGCGCGGTTCGTAGTCGAAATCCACCGTCAGCGTTTGTTCGCCCACGGCGGGAAACCGTCCCTGCAGCGTGGCACCACGGCAGCGCCAACGGCCCGGCGGCGTGTCCAGTGTCGGGCAATGGAGGTGGAGCTGGCTTGCCTGCCCCAGTTCACCCGGAAGCACGGCGGAGCCTGCTCGAAAGTCCAGTTGCGGGCGGTTCCGGGCATCCACCGTCACGGCCACGACCACTTCGCGTGCCGACCAGTCGGGACCCTCGACGGTAGCGGCCCGAAACCGTGCCTGTGCCGCCGGGTTCGCCGGCCCGTTGTTCCGTGACGCCGCTGCCGGAAGGGATGCCAGCGTCACAAGGCAAAGCAGCAGCAGGGGGCGGTGGTGAGCCATGCGCCATTAGTGGTGCCGCCGAGCGCCTCTGTCAACGGCGTTCGCGCGTGTGTCTGCGCCCGTTGCGGCACGGTGTGCATGGGCTAGACTCGCGGGCATTGCGCAGCGTGTGCCTGCGGGAGGCTTTCCCATGTCCAGCGATTCCCTGCCGAAGTGGATGATTTACGGTGCCACCGGCTATACGGGCGAACTCATGGCTCGAGAAGCAGTGCGGCGTGGGCTGCGGCCCGTCATCGCCGGTCGTGACGCTGCCAAGGTGCAGCGCCTCGCCGGGGAACTGGGCCTGGAGTCGCGCGTGTTCGGCGTGTCGCCGGCCGTTCCGGCGGGTGCGCTGGACGGCATCACGCTGGTCCTGCACTGCGCAGGCCCGTTCTCGGCCACCTCGGCGGCCATGGTGGACGCCTGCCTCAAGGCACGGGCCCACTACCTCGACATCACGGGCGAGATCGACGTATTCGAAGCCGCGCATGCGCGCGACGCTGAAGCGCGTGCGGCTGGCGTGGTGGTTTGCCCGGGCGTGGGTTTCGACGTGGTGCCGTCCGACTGCCTGGCGGCCACGCTCGCCGCTGCCCTGCCCGGGGCCACCCATCTCGCCCTGGGCTTCATGGGTGGCGGCGGTTTCAGCCGTGGCACGGCGAAGACCATGGCAGAAGGCTTCGGTTATGGTGGGCGCGTGCGGCGCGATGGCGTCATCACGCCGGTGCCGCTGGCCTATCGTTCGCGCCGCGTGGATTTCGGCGACGGGGCAGGCCCGTTGCATGCCGTCACCATTCCCTGGGGCGATGTGAGCACGGCTTTTTATTCCACGGGCATCCCGAACATCGAGGTCTACCTGCCCATGTCGCCGGGTCGCGAGAAGGGCCTGGCGCGCATGAATTGGGTGCGGCCGCTGCTCCGTCTGAAATTCGTGCAGGACTTCATGAAGCGCAAGATCGACGCCCAGCCGCCGGGCCCCACGGACGAGCAGCGCGCAACCACCCGCAGTTTCCTGTGGGGTGAAGTGCGCGATGCCGCTGGCCGTACGGTCACCGGTCACCTGGCCGTCGCCAACGGTTATACGGTCACGGTCATCGCAGGGCTCGGCATTACCGAGCGCTTGCTGCGCGAACCGGCTCCCGCCGGTGCCATCACGCCGTCGCGGCTGATGGGCGCGGGCTATGCCTCGTCGTTGGCCGGCAGCGAGCCGGTGCGTCTGTCGGGCGCAGTGCAGGGTTGAGTCCCCTCATGCCGTTCAAGCAACCCTTCGGGCCGCCGCGATGGCTGCGGCATCGCCATTTGCAGAGCATGCTGCCCTCGCTGGGTTTCCGCACCCGGCGCGTCATGGCACGTGCCCGGGCGGTGGTCGCTGCCAGCGAGGAGGTGTTGCTCGAGGTGGGCAATGGCGTGCGCTTGCAGGGCTTCCATGCGCAGCACGCCGAGCCGGCGCGCGACCTCGTGGTGCTGCATCACGGTTGGGAGGGCAGCGCGGACTCCAGTTACATTCTGTCGCTGGCAGCACGCTTGTGGGCCGCCGGGTTTGACGTGTTCCGTCTGAACATGCGCGACCACGGCGAGACCCATCATTTGAATGAAGGGCTGTTCCACAGTTGCCGTCTCGACGAAATGCTAGGCGCCATCCAGGCCATCGCCGCGCGCGCGCCGGCACAGCGTTTGTCGTTGGTCGGCTATTCGCTCGGTGGGAACTTCGCCTTGCGGTTGGCGGCACGTTCTCCTGCGGCGGGTCTCAAGCTTCACCGGGCCGTGGCCATCTGCCCCGTGCTCGACCCGGCCTCGACGCTGGAGGCGCTGGAGCGTGGGCTGTGGATCTATCGTCACTATTTCGTGCGCAAGTGGGCCCGCTCGCTGGAGCGTAAATCCGCTGCCTTCCCCGGGCGTTACGATTTCAGCGGCTTGCTGGCGGAGCGCGGCCTGACGCGCATGACGGAAAAGTTGGTGCTGACCCACAC
>JBEGRA010000023.1:0-6484 GCA_041180705.1 Pseudomonadota bacterium
GGAGTTCAAGGTCCAGTTGCCGTCGGGCCCCGTCAGCTGCGAGCGTGACGTCCAGCTGCCTGCCGAAGGCCAGCCGGGTCTCACCGTGTCCTTCAAGGACGGCGACACCAGCTGCACCTGAGCCGCTAAGGACGCTCGGGGGCTCCGGCCCCCGTCGTAGTCGGCACATCGGGTGGGTTCTCGAAAGCGAGCCCACCGGGGCGCAAAGCCTCTTCCAACGCGGGCAGCAATGCCCGCGTTTGCGTTTCCAGAGCCGCGAAAGCCTTCGCCGCCGCCCCCGCGTCGCCACTGCGCGCTGCGTTTTCCAGTGCGCGGGCGCTTTCCGCCGCAGCCTTGGCTACCAGAGCCGCCAGTGCCCCTTTCAACTGGTGTGCCACGGCTTCCAGCGCGGCCAAGTCGCCGCTTGCCAGGCTTTGCAGGGCCTGTTCCAGACTGGGGGTCAGGGTTTTCAGCGCAGCGCGTACCATTCGCGCTAGGTAGCGCGGCTGGTGGTTCATCATGGCCAGCGCCGCCGCCAAGTCGATATCCGGCGTGGTCGCGGCGCCCTCAGCGACCAAAATCCGCAAGGCGGGTGGCGTTGTGTCGGTGGTGCGGGAATCCGTCATGCCGCTCAAGGTACCATCACGGGTGCCGGATAGCCGCCCGGTGCCTTTTGGCAGGACCCCATGCTCGACCCGCTCGCTTCCCCTCTGCTGCGCCGCCTGACGTTGGGAGCCCTGTTGGGCGGCCTGGTGTTGCTGGCCTGGCTGGTGTTGGCGCCCTTCGTGGTGCCGGTGCTCTGGGCAGCCATCTTCGCCTACGTCACGTGGCCGCTGTTTCTGCGTCTGGAAGTCTGGCTGCACAGCCGCCGCCTCGCCGCCACGTTCATGACGCTGCTGGTGGCCGCGGCGGTCATTTTGCCGCTGGTGTGGGTGGTGCTGACGCTGGAGCGCGAGCTGGGTGGTGCCTGGCAGGAGTTCGTCCAGCGCGCCGCCACGGGAAAGCTCAGCCTGCCGGAAGCCGTTTACCACTGGCCCGTGGTGGGCACGCGCCTGCGTGAATTGCTGGACGAAGTCCGCCGCGACCCGAGTGCTCTTGGTACGGCCCTGTCTGCCATGGCCACGCGCCTGTTCGGCGAGATGGGGGGCGTGATGGGTGGCGTGGGGCGCAACCTCGCCAAGATGGGCTTCGCGGTGCTCGCGTTGTTCTTCCTCTACCTGTCGGGCGAAGACCTGCTGCGTCAGGTGCGTCTGGCCGCGCGCGGCCTGCTGGGTGCGCGCGTGGAAGGCTACGTGGAGGCCATCGGCGCCACGACGCGCGCGGTGGTCTATGGCCTCGTGCTCACCGCTCTCGTGCAGGGCATGGTGGCCGGCATCGGGTATGCGGCCGTCGGCTTCGATGCGCCCTTGCTGCTCGGTGCCTTGACGGTCCTCATCGCGCTCATTCCTTTTGGTACCCCCTTCGTGTGGGGTTCGCTGGCGCTGTGGTTGGTGCTCACCGGTGAAACCGGCAAGGGGTTGGCGCTGTTCCTGTGGGGCGCAGCGGTCGTCAGTTGGGTCGACAATCTCGTACGCCCGCTGGTCATTTCCAGCGCCACGCGCATTCCGTTCCTGCTCGTCATGTTCGGCGTGCTGGGCGGCGTCGCAGCGTTCGGGCTCATCGGCCTGTTTCTCGGTCCCGTGGTGCTGGCGGTGGCGCTGGCCGTTTGGCGCGAATGGCTGGAAGAGCAGGGCGAAACGGGGCCCGCGGCGTGAGCATCAAGGTTCCGCGCTGGGTTCCACCCACCCTCGGTCTGGTCAGTCGCGTGGCGCCCGCCACCACGGCGCGCCTGATCGGCAAGCTGGTGCTGCGTCCACGACAGAACCGGCCCCAGCCTTGGGAAACCGATCCCCTGACCCCGGGCGAGCCGGCGGCGCGCGAAATGACGCTGGCCAACGGCCTGGCGGCGTTGTGCTGGGAACCGGCGGGGAGCGCTGCGGCACCGTGGGTGTTTGCGCAGCATGGTTGGGAAGGGCGCCCCACGCAGTTCCGCCCGCTGGCGGGCGCCCTGACGGCGCGCGGTTACCGCGTGTTGGCCATCGAAGGTCCGGGGCACGGCCGCTCCCCCGGGCAGCAGGCCAGCCCCTGGCTCTTTGCGCAGGCCTTGCTGGCGGCGCAGGCGGAGTTCGGGCCGCCGGCGGCGGCGGTGGGACATTCCATGGGTGGCGGTGCTGTTGCCATCGCATTGGCGCACGGCTTGCGGGCAGGCCGCGTGGCCACGCTCGGCGCGCCTGCCGCCATGTCTGAAATCACCGAGCGCTTCCTGACGGCGGTCGGCATGGGTGATGCTGCCCGGCGCGAGCTGCGGCGTCTGCTGGACGAGCACGGTGGTCGCCCCATGCGCGAACTGGATCCGGAGGTTTTGGTGGCTACGCCCGAGGTAGCGCCGGTACCGGCGCTGGTGGTGCATTGCATCGACGACGTGGTCGTGGCGCCCGAGCAGGCGCGACGTCTGGTGGCCGCATGGCCGGGCGCGGTCCTGCAGGAAACGCGGGGCCTGGGCCATCGCAATGTCTTGCGCGACCCGGCCACGGTGGCTTCGGTCGCGGATTTCGTCGCCGCTGACTGAACTTCCTCCCAGGGGGTTGGTCACATTCAACGCAAGACGTTGATGGATATCCCCCTCGAAAGACCTCCTGGGGCGGGTTCCGCGGCTTCCGTGACGAAGCTTCGGGTATCCGCCCCTTTTCTTTGCGATACTCCGCAACCGCCCAGTCTTCCAGTGGCGCCCCGGGGGGCATTTCGGTGGAAATGAAGCGAGTGAATGCCGGCAGCTTGCGGGCCATCGGGTATGACCCGTCCCAGCGCGTCCTTCGCGTCGAGCTCACCAACGGCAGCTTGATGGAATACACCGGTGTCTCCGAAGACACCTGGCGCCGCTTTGCCGGCTCCGGTTCCCAGTGGAGTTTTTTCCGCGACAACATCGAGGAAAACTACACCGAGCGGCGCGTCCGGTAGTGCCGCGGTTCCGGCTTCGCAGCGTGCTGACGGTGGCGGTCACCGTTGGCATCTTCTACCTCGCGGCCTCCGTGCTGCAGCGCCAGTTGGCCGGTGTGCAGTGGGCGGATGTGCTGGTGCATCTGCGCGAGGTGCAGTGGCTCACGGTGGTGGCCGCGCTGGCCTGCTGCGCGCTGTCCTATGCGGCCCTGGCCTACCACGAGGTTCTGGCCGTGGAAGAAGCCACGGGCACGCTGCCAGTGCCCGGTGCAGCGGGTTGCAGTCGGCGTCGGGCCATCGTCACCGCGCTGGTGGCCTATCCCATCGGTCATGCCGTAGGTGTAGGTGCCCTGTCGGGCGGTGCGGTTCGTTTGCGTTGGTACACCGCGGCTGGGCTGTCGCTCGCGGAAGTCGGTCAGGTGGTGCTGCTGTGCACCATCCCTTACGCCGTGGGTCTCGGCGTGCTGTTTTCGGTGTCGCTGCTGTGGCGCGGTGAAATCGCCGCAGCCCTGCTGCACGTCCCGGCGGGCTGGGCGACCGGTCTGGCGCTCGCCTTTCTCGCTTTCCATGTGGGCTATGTCACGGCCACCGCGCGGGTGCGGGGTGTGTGGCAGTGGCCGCGCTGGCTGGGCGGCCTGTCCCTGAAGCTGCCCTCGGGGCGTCTCACGCGTCTGCAATATTTGCTGGGCGTCATCGACGTCGGCGCCGCGGCCGGCATCCTGTATCTCTTCCTGCCCGCCGGTATCGGCATGTCGTACGTGGCGTTCCTGCCGCTGTATGTGCTGTGCATCTTCGCGGCGCTGGCCAGCAACGTGCCTGCGGGCTTGGGCGTGTTCGAAAGCGTACTGCTCGTTTTGTTGCCGCATGTGCCCCCCGGCCAGTTGCTGGGGGCCATGGTGCTGTACCGCTGCGTTTACGAGGTGGTCCCGCTTGCCATGGCCGTGCTGG
Source organism: Pseudomonadota bacterium (assembly GCA_041180705.1). Classification (GTDB taxonomy): domain Bacteria; phylum Pseudomonadota; class Gammaproteobacteria; order Steroidobacterales; family Steroidobacteraceae; genus CAIOHZ01. The sequence continues at coordinate 3,904 of JBEGRA010000023.1, forward strand.
GCCTGGCGGCCTCGGAAATCGCCGGCAAAGGCCGTTCGCGCCGCCAGGATTAGCGGCGCGCGGCGCGCGGCGCGCGGCGTCAGCGCGGGCGGTCGCTGCCTGTTACCACCGATACTCGCAGGCGGCCCGTGTCGCTGGCGCCGGCATGCCAGCCGGCTGCCGCGCGCATGGCGGCGCCCCGCGCTTGCAGCCCCTGCGGACTGGCTTCCGGCGCCGCCGCTGCCGGCACGGTGTGGATGACGAGGAATTTCTCGCCGTCTGCTGCCGGGTCCACCGGCAAGAACAGCGTGTAGGCGCCCTGCGGTGCCAGTTCGCTCCCTACCGGTTCCAGGACCAGGTTTTCCACGGGGGCCGTGCGCGATACCAGATGGTCGGCGTCCAGCAGTACCGCTTCGGGGTAGAACACGCTCCAGCCGCCCGGCTGCATGGGCGCCGGCGTGGGCAGGGCGCGCAGCTCGATGCGGTACGGCGCGGTGGCCACGGGCAGACGGAAGGCCAGAAAGTGGCTGTCGCCCGCATGGAAGCGGTAGGTCGGCGAGGTGTCGGTCAGCGTCACTTCCGCGCTCTGCCCAGCGGCCGGCAAGTCCTGCCAGGGGAAGTCGTCCGTGCTGCGGCAGCAGGTGGCGGGGGTGCTGGGCGGCGCCGTGGCGGGTGCGGGGGGCGTGGCGATCTGAGCGCCGGCCTGAGCGTCTGCGTGTGCGGCAACGGTGGTGAGCAGACACGCGCTGCATAGCAGGACGCGCAAGGCGCGGCGCGGAACGGAGGGGTTTCTGGCGAGCATCATCCCGTGAGGCTAGCACGCAAGTTACACTGCAGGCCCCTCCGGGACCTGGAGCCCCCATGACCTTGCTTCTCTGGAAGACCAGTCACCGGGCCCCTGCGGTCGCTACCTGCTTCCGTCGTGCCCTGATCATTGCCGGTGCCCTTGCCGGTTTCACCGCCAACGCCGGTAGTTCCCCCACCATGCCCCTGCCTTCCAATCCCGCCGTTTCCGCGGCGCAGCCCGTGCCGCCCGTGGCTCCGCGCAAGCCGTTCCTGGTGCCTTCGCCCAACGGCACGCGCGAGGACCCGTACTACTGGCTGCGCGACGACGAGCGGAAAGACCCCGAGATGCTGGCCTACCTCGCAGCCGAGAACGCTTACCGCGACGCCATGATGGCACCGGTGAAAGACCTGGAAGACCTTCTCTATCAGGAGATCGTCGCGCGCGTGCAGCAGGACGACAGCTCCGTGCCGGCGCGCAAGGGTGCCTTCGACTACTACACGCGTTTCGAGCAAGGGAAGGAATATCCCATTCATGCGCGGCGCGCGCATGGGCAACCCGAAGCCCCCGAGCAGGTTCTCATCGATGGGCCGGCGCTGGCCGCGGGCCACGACTTCTTCCAGGTGGGCAACTACGAAGTCGGTGCCAACGACCAGTTGCTCGGCTGGGCGGAAGACACGGTGGGCCGCCGCCAGTGGGTCCTGCGCTTCCGCGATTTGAAGACGGGCCAGTTGCTGCCCGACCGCATCGAGAACGCCGAGGCGGGCTTCGCCATCGCGAACGACAACCGCACCGTGTTCTACGTGGACAAGGACAAGCAGACGCTGCTCGGCAAGCGCGTCATGCGGCACGTGCTGGGCACGCCGGTGGCGCAAGACGTGGAAGTGTTCGCCAACGACGACGAGACGTTCTATCTCGGCGTCGGCAAGTCGCGTTCCGAACGCTTTGTGGCCATTTACCTGCAAAGCACGGTGTCCACGGAAGTGCGTCTGCTGGACGCTGCCAAGCCGGAAGGGACGTTCCGGGTCGTGTTGCCGCGCGAGCGCGACCACGAATACGAAGTCGAGGACTTCGGCGACGAGTTCATCCTGCGCACCAACTGGCAGGCGCCGAACTTCCGCATCGTGCGTGTGAAGGCGAGCGAAGTCGCGGACCGCACGAAGTGGCGCGACGTCGTGCCGCATCGCACGGATGCCTTTGTGCAGGACTTCACCACGTTCACCACCTTTCTGGCGGTGGAGGAGCGTAGTGGGGGGCTCGCGAAGGTGCGCGTGCTCGGCTGGGACGGCCAGCATGATGCTTACGTGGAAGCGGACGAGCCTTCGTTCACCATGGCGTTGGGCACGAACGAAGAACCGGACGCCACCACGCTGCGCTACACCTACACCTCGCTGGCCACGCCGGCGAGCACCTACGACCTCGAAGTGGCCACGGGCAAACGCACGCTGCTGAAGCGTCAGCCGGTACTGGGCGGCTACAACCCGCAGGACTATGTGGTGGAGTTCCGCATGGCCATGGCGCGCGATGGCGTGCGGGTGCCGGTGAGCATTGTCTACCGCAAGGGCACGAAGCTGGACGGCACCGCGCCGGTTTACCAGTACTCGTATGGTTCCTACGGCCTGTCGACGGACCCGATGTTCAGCGTGTCGCGTCTGCCCTTGCTGGACCGTGGTTTCGTCTACGCCATCGCTCACATTCGCGGTGGGCAAGAGATGGGGCGGCACTGGTACGACGATGGCCGCCTGCTGAACAAGCGCAATACTTTTACCGACTTCATCGACGTGACACGCTTTCTGGTGGCGGAGCGCTACGGTCAGG
>JBEGRA010000024.1:0-4462 GCA_041180705.1 Pseudomonadota bacterium
TCGGTACGGACTCGGCCTCGTCGTAGGTCATCTCGTCGTAGATTTCGTCCGAGAAAACCACGAGTTTGTGCTGCTCCGCGAGACGCGCGATGGCGGCAAGCGTCTCCCGCGGGTACACGGCACCGGTCGGGTTGTTGGGGTTGATGATGACAACGGCGCGGGTGCGGGGCGTGATCAGCGCCGCCATTTCCTCGGCATCCGGCACGAAGCCGTTTTCCGGGCGACAGGGGTAGTACACGGCCCGGCCCCCGTTCAAAGTGACCGCCGCGGACCACAAGGGGTAGTCGGGGCTGGGTACGAGCACTTCGTCCCCGTCGTTCAGCAGCCCGCGCAGGCACAGGTCGATGAGTTCGCTGACGCCATTGCCGATGAAGACGTCTTCGGCCGTCACGTCTCGCACGCCGCGGTTCTGCTGCTGCATCACCACGGCTTCGCGTGCCGGGAAGATGCCCTTTTGATGACAGTAGCCCTCGGCTGCCGCCAGATTCTCGATCATGGCTAGCCGCATGGTCTCCGGCGTGCGGAAACCGAAAGCGCCCGGGTTGCCGATGTTCAGCGAAATGATTTCGTAGCCCATGCGCTCCATTTCGTGGGCGCGACGGGCGAGCTTGCCGCGAATCTCGTAGCGGACATTGTTCAGGCTCTGGCTGGCGCGGATGACGGGCGTGGACATCGAGGACTCGGAAGTGGCGACGGTTACCCGTGAATGATAGCAGCCCCGTTGATTCCCCCCGGGGGATGCGGGCGTCGGAAGGGCAATACCTCTGCCTCCAAGGCGGCGGCCAACGCGAAGTCGTGGGTAGCCAGTAGCACCGCCATGCCGTGGTTCTTGCGCGCTTCCAGCAGACGTTGCACCAGCAATGACCGATGGCCGGCGTCCTGCGCCGAAGTCGGTTCATCGGCGACCAGCAAGGCCGGACGCAGGCCCAGAGCCTGTGCGAGCGCCACACGTTGGGCTTGGCCGACCGAGAGGCTCGCCGGTCGGCGGTGCCAAAGCCCCTTCGGAACCCCAAGGGCCTCCAGTTCGGCGGCAGCAAGCTCCCTGCAGCGGATCGGGGCCTCGCCGCCGCGAAGGAAAGACGCGACGACCGAATCGATCACCGGGCGGAACGGATTCAACGCCTGGCGGGTCTGCTGAAGGACGACTGCCAGTCGGCCGATGGTGCCGCGTCGCGAGGCGTCCGGCCAGGGACCGACCGGTTTGCCCTCCCAGAGCACAGTACCGCGCAGGGTCGACGGCATCCCGGACACGAGATTCAAGAGGCTGGTCTTGCCGACCCCGGAAGGACCGATCAGTGCCACGCAGTCGCGTGCGCCGACCGCTAGGTGATGGTCGGCGCTCGTCTCGCTATGCCTGCGCTGGGGACGCGCCATACTCGGCCCCTCCTCCCACCAGACCTCCAGCAAGGCCCGTGGTGGTTCACTGGTTCCTTTCGCACCGTGGTCAGTGACCATGAAAGGCGTTGGACTATTCGTGCCGAGTTCGATGCGGCGCGCAGACAGCGCCTGGATCACCGCTTCGTCGTGGGTGACCAGGAGCACGGCCAGCCCCCGTTCCATGTTCGCCCGCACGAGTTGACACCAGGCGTCGCGGTTGGCGGGGTCCAGGGCGGCCGTCGGCTCGTCCGCCACGAGCAGGCTCGGCGCCTGCAGCAGGCCGGCCACTAGTGCCAGGCGTTGCAGTTCGCCGCCGGAGCACTCGCTCGGGAACCGCTCCAACCAGCCCGGCGCAGCAGGAAGCCCCAGTGCTTCGCACCACGAACGAGTTTTCGACGTGGAAATATCGTTCGATAAATCAGTTAGTTGCTCGATTATATTCAAGTAGGGGGAAAAGTTTGAGGCCGGATCCTGGAAGACGAAAGCAACCCCGCCGGCGCCGCGTAGTCCCACCCGCGACGGAGCTTTTTGTCCGCCGAGAAAAGTGTCGCCAGCCACGTTCAAGCCCTCGGCCGCCAGGCCGAAGGCGGACAGGCAGGCCGTGGTCTTCCCGGCCCCGGACGGGCCGCAAAGAGCCACGCACTCGCCGGGCTTTAGCGAAAAATTCAGCCCACTGACAACGAACGGGCTGTCCGGTGATGTGCCCTGCGAGACCCGCAAGTTGCGGCATTCGAGAATCGGTTGAGGTGCGCTCATCGTGGCCGGACCACCAACAGCAGCAGAAACACCAGCACCGACGGTCCGACCACCGCCAAAGGTGCCTGTGTCGCGCGCCCGGCGCTTTCCACCAGCAGCCCTCCCAAACTGATGCCAGGGTCCGGAATGGACAGCCCCAGAAACCCGAGCGTGCCCTCGGCGATGAGGACCTGGGGAAGCAACAGGACACTCGACGTCTGGCAAGCGCTTCCCATGGCGGGCAAAAGGGTCCAACGGAACTGTTCGAAGGACGTGGCACCATGCAGGCCGGCGACGAGGTAGTGGGCTTCGGCCTGTGCGGCCACGATTGCCACGCGAACGGCCCGCGCCACCGGTACACACCCGAGCAGGCCGAGCACCGCCGCCACGGACCACAAACTGCGGCCAAGCGAGGAGACCAGTACCAGCGCCAGCAGGGTCAGCGGCATGGAGGCCAGGATATCCACCACGCGCGCCGCGACCGTGCCGGCGAACCCGCGCAAGGTCCCCAGACTGGCGCCCAGAAACAGCCCGAGGGCCGCCGACAAGCCCACCGCCATGGCGGACACTGCCAGAGAGCCCCGCAACCCAAGGCAGAGGCGCACCCAAGCGTCACGTCCGAGTTCGTCGGTGCCCCACCAGTACCCGGCCGCCAAGGCCCGTGCACTGCCCGGGGCGGTATCAAGAGCCGCCCAGTTGGCGGTGAAGCCCTCCCCGGTCGATCCAAACGGCCCCGCCAATGCGAGCAGCAGCAGGCTGAACGCCAACACTCGCCTCATGCCAGGCCTCCCGCGTTTCGCGTGGGCAGCGACAAGGCAGTCCAGCCAACGGTCCAAGCGTCGGCAAGGGCTTGGGCGCCCCGAACCGTCACGACCGAGCAGGCCACAGCCCCCAACAGCACGGGCGTGTCCCGGTGCAGCGCGGCGGCACCCAGCAGTTGACCCAGCCCCGGCAGTCCGAAGACGAGTTCGACGGCCAGCGAACCGAGCAGCAGTTCGGCGGCCAGTGGGGCGAGTCTGCCCGCCAGCAACGGCCAGACCGAGGCCAAGGCATAGCGCCACCAGCGCCGCCGTTCCGAGAGGCGCCGGGCCCGGATGGCTGTCCACCAAGGGGCGCTTGCCGCCTCCGCGAGTCCCAGCAGGATCCAGCGAAACGCCACAGCCGCGACCGGCATCGCAAGTACCAGAGCGGCCTGCGTGAATCGCAAGACACCGTCACCCGCGCTTGCAACAGGCGGCAGTTCGGTAAGACCGGCGGCGGCGACCAGCATCAACGGCGCGGAAACGTAGGTAGGTACGCAAAGCAGGGCGCCCATCAGGGCCTCGAGGCAGAAGGCACCGAACGCCAGCGAAGTGGGCCACCAAGACGCCAAAGACCGTCGACCTGCCGCGCCAAACCGGGCGCGCGCGACCAGAACCGCGCTGGGAACCGCTAGCGCCAACCCGAGTGCCAGGGCAAAAGCCCCGAGAAGCACGCTGACGGGCCAGGCACTGGCCAAAAGGGTCGTCACTTCAACGCCGCGGTGCTGGAACGAGGTGCCCAGCGAGCCTTGGACCGCCCCAGCGCACCATTGGACCCACTGCTGCCACCAAGGCGTGGCGAGACCGAAAGCGGCATCCAGATTCGCGAGCAGCACCGGATCCGACAGTTGCTCGGATCGGAACGGGCCACCGGCGATGGCTTTCATCAGAAACAGGCAAAGGCCGACCGCGCCCAAGGCTGCTGCCAGCAAGGAGCCAACGCTGCGCAGCAGGCGGAATACCGTTGGCAAAACTGCACCGGCCGGCGCGCCCGAAGCGTCGGCGGCAATACCCGCGCGGACCCGTTTGCGGTCACCTTCCGTGACGACACGCCCCCCTGCTCTGCACCCTTCCTGCGACGCGGCGCGGAGGGTATTTGGTCGCTTTGGCGCCGCCGGCATCAAAAACGGCTGGCGTGTTTCGAAACTAGCATTGCCAGTCGCGAAATGGCAAGAAAAGGACGCCCTGATGAATTGACTTTATGGGTGCAAATGACCTATTTTTCGCGGCGCAAAAACCATTTGTATACACCAGTGCCCGAGCCTCGCTTCGCGGCCCTGTGAGGAGAACCGAATGCGTAGGATTCTGGTGGGCGTGAAGCGCGTCGTGGACTATTCCGTCCGCGTCCGCGTGAAGCCGGACGGCACGGGCGTAGCGCTCGATGGCGTGAAGATGAGCATCAACCCCTTCGACGAGATTGCTCTCGAAGAGGCCCTGCGCATCAAGGAACGTGGCGAGGCAGACGAGGTGGTGGCCATCTCCATCGGCCCCGACGACGCCCAGCAGCAGCTGCGCACGGCGCTGGCCATGGGTGCGGACCGCGCCCTGCT